>DATCXX010000217.1:0-6462 GCA_036565615.1 Gemmatimonadales bacterium
GCCGGGGATCCCGGGCCCCGATCCGCCCGCTCGAGCTGCCCCTGGTCGGGGTGGTCCGGGTGGACGATGACGTTCCTGCCCTCGCTCCGGTGGTCGAGCCGGCGGCCAAGCCGGCCAAGGCGCCCCGGGCCCGCGCAGCGAAAGAATCCAAGGAAACGGCCCCAGCGAAGAAGCGCACTCCGAGACCCAGGGTGAAGAAGACGGAGTGAAGCCGCTGCCGATCTCGTTTTTCCGTCGCCCCGCTGAGGTCGTAGCCAGAGACCTCCTCGGGGCGACGATCGTATCCGCCGCACGAGGGCCGCGCACCGGCGGGATCATCGTCGAAACCGAGGCGTATCTGGGCCACGACGACCCCGCTTCCCACGCCTACCAGGGACGGCTGCACCCGGGGAACCGGAGTCTCTACGGAGCGCCGGGGACCTGGTACGTCTACCGCTCCTACGGGATGCACTGGTGCGCCAACCTGGTCTGCAACGGATCGCCGGCCGGGGGCGCGGTGCTGCTCCGGGGGATCATCCCGAGCGAGGGAGTGGAGACGATCCGGCGGCGGCGGGGAGCGGTCCACCCGCGCGATCTCGCCAACGGTCCGGGAAAACTCTGCCAGGCGCTGGGCATCACCCGGGCGCTGGACGGACGCTCCATGGCGTCCGCGCCGGTGCGCATACTCCCGGCGTCCGACCTCTCCGGCATGAAGGTGCTGACGACGCCGAGGATCGGGATCTCCAAGGCCATCGACTGGCCCCTCAGGTTCGTCGGGGAGTGGCCGGTGCGCTGAGGGCCGCGATCCGATCCGGATCGCGGCCCTCAGGATGGTGCGGGAGGCGGGACGGGCGGTGCGATCAGTACCCGCCGCCCTTGAGATGCTGTCTGGAGCTTCCCAGGGAGAACCGCAGCCCTCCCGAGAGCAGGTGGATCGGCCCCCGCAGGATGTGCTCCTGGGCGGGCGGGGTATTGATCTGATACTGGCCGAAGGCGGCGAGGCGTCCCACCCGGAACTGTACCCCCGCCATCAGCGAGGCATAGCCGTCGGCGGAGACTTCCTTGGCGAAGAACTCGCTGGTGGCGGCGGCATCCTGCGAGGGGAACACCCCCTCGACCTGCGGGCTCACCACCTGGGTGAATCCGAAGCCCAGCCCGATGTACGGCTCCAGGGCTCCCCGCACCGGATACCCGGTGAGGGTGAATCCATAGCGGCGGATCCGGTCGAAGTTGACGGTGCGGACGTTGAAGTTGTCGCTGGGGTCGAGGAACCGCGAGGGCTCGTCGTTACCGAAGCCTTCGTCGATCCCGACCATCAGCCCCCCGCGGCGGTTCACCACGGCGATGTGCGCGCCCACCGTCGGCACGCCGCTCTGGGTCTGGGCCTGGGTCTCGAAGAACATCGCACCCGCCGATGCTCCGAAAAACCACTTGAACTGGTTGTCGCGAACCTGCGCGACCGGCGCCCGGCTGGACTCCGCCGTTTGTGCCTGGGCCGAGTGAGCCGTGGCCACCGCCGACAAGGCGAGGAACGGGAGAACTCGGGAGGAAATGCGCATGGGCCTGCCTCCGAACGGGAAGTCGTTGATTCTCCGATCCACGGCAAACCCCGTGCTCGCCAGATTTCCGGGGCCGAAAGCCGACAGGAGGACGCCCCCGGCCCGGTCGGCCGACCATGGAGCCGATTCATAACTCGTTGTAAATCAATCGGATAGGATGACACTGCAGGGGCTGGTGCGGGAGGGGAGCTGGAGTTGAGCCAGGGGACCGGGGAGGTCGGCCCTTCCGAATCGCATCCTTTCGGCAAAAGGCCAGATGGGCGAGCGGGGCCCCTAGATGATCCCGAGCCCCTTTCCGGCCTTCCGGAAGGCCCGGAGGGCCTGGTCGAGATCGTCCCTGGAGTGGGCCGCCGAGATCTGGCAACGCACCCGCGCGGTTCCCTGGGGCACCACCGGATATCCGAAGCCGGTGACGAACACACCCTCGGCGAGCAGGGCTTCACTCATCCGGATGGCCTGGGCGGTCTCGCCCACGATCACCGGGATGATTGGCGTCTCGCCCGGAAGCGGCTTGAACCCGAGCTCGGTGAGTCCATCCCGGAAGTATTCCGTGTTCTCCCGCAGCCGGGTGACCCGCTCCGGGTGCGCCTCCAGCAAGCGGACCGCGGCCAGGGCGCTGCCGGCCACGGTGCAGGGCAGGGCATTGCTGAACAGCTGGGGGCGGCCCCGCTGGGTCAGGTAGTCGCAGAGCGCTTCGGAGCCCGCGACGAAGCCGCCCGCGGCCCCTCCCAGCGCCTTGCCCAGCGTGCTGGTGATCACGTCGACCTCGCCCAGCACCCCGAAATGTTCGGCGGTGCCCCGCCCGGTGGCGCCCAGCACTCCGGTGGCGTGGCTGTCGTCCAGCACCAGCATCGCGCGATGCTTCCGGCAAACTTCGAGGAGCCCGGGAAGATCGGCGATGGCGCCTTCCATCGAGAAGACGCCGTCGCTGATCACCATCTTCACCTCGCGGTCGGCGCCGGCGGCCAGCTTGTCGTCGAGGTCGGCGAGGTCGCGGTGCTGGTACACGCCGGACTGGCATTTGGTGATGGACTTGGCGAGGCGGATGGCGTCGATGATGGAGGCGTGATTGAGCTGATCGCTGAGCACCAGGTCGCGCTCGGTCAGCACCGTGGCGGGCAGGGCCTCGTTGGCGTTCCAGCAGCTCACGAAGCTGAGCGAGGCCGCGGTGCCGACGAACCGGGCCAGCACCGCCTCGAGCTCCCGATGGATGGTGAAGGTGCCGCAGATGAACCGGACCGACGCGGTGCCGGCGCCGAACCGCTCCAGGGCGTCCTCGCCCGCCGCGATCACCTCGGGCTCCCCGCTCAGGCCGAGGTAGTTGTTGGAGGAGAGGATGATGACCTCGCCCCGTCCCTCCATGCGGACCCGGGGTCCCTGGGGTCCCTCCAGATAGTTGAGCGTCTTGTAGACCCCGTCCCGCCGGAACTGGGCGATGCTCTCCGTGAGGCGGGACTCCAGCGGCCCGGTCACGTGCCGATCTCCAGGATCACCTTGCCGGCCTTGCCGTCCTTGATCACCGCGATCGCCTCGGCGATGCCTTCGAGCGGAAACCGGTGGGTCACCACCGGCCGGGGATCGAGCTGGCCGCTGCGGAGAAAGCGGGACATCTGGTGCCAGGTGGAGTACATCTTCCGGCCGGTCACCCCGTAGAGGGTGAGGCCGCGGAAGATGATGTCCCGGGCAAAATCCACTTCGGTCGGCCGGCTTGGCGTCCCCAGCAGGTTGACCCGGCCCCCCAGCCGCGCCGCCGCGAAGGCCTGGGCGTGGCCGGCCGGATGTCCGCTCATTTCACAGACCAGATCGGCGCCGTCTCCCCCGGTGAGCTCGCGGATCCGGGCCAGCACATCGTCCCGTCCCGGGTTCAGGATCAGGTCGGCGCCCATCTGCCGGGCCAGGTCGAGCCGCATGTCGTTGAAGTCGCTGGCGATCACCAGAGAGGCGCCGGCCGCCTTGGCCACGCCGCAGGCAAAGCAGCCGATCGGCCCGCAGCCCAGCACGAACACCGTGCTGCCGGGCACGGCGCCGCCCTCCAGCACCGTGTGCACCGCGTTGCCCACCGGGTCCATGATGGCGCCGATCTCCAGCGGGATGCCTTCGAGCTTCATCACGTTGGACGCGGGCATCGCGATGAATTCGGCAAAGGCGCCGTCCCGGTCCACCCCGATGATCCGGGTGCGCACACAGAGGTGGCTGTTGCCGGTGCGGCACTGGAGGCAGTGCCCGCAGACGATGTGTCCCTCGGCGGTCACCGCGTCGCCCACCTGGAGGAGCCCTTCGGCGCGCGCTTCGGCGCCGAGCTGCTCGATCCGTCCGGCGAACTCGTGGCCGATGGTGAGCGGGGGCTTGAGGCGGCCGCTGGCCCACGCATCCCACTCCCAGATGTGGAGATCGGTCCCGCACACTCCGGCGGCATGGACCCGGATGAGCACGTCACTGGGACCGCACACCGGCGTCGGCACGTCGCGGAGCTCCATGCCCGGGCCGGGTCCGGGTTTGACTACAGCGCGCATCGGAGAAGTGGGGGTAGAGGGATATCCAAGAATAGTCTCACCACAGCGTCAGCGCATCACCTCCCGCTGGTACCAGCTCCACAGCTGGCCCAGGCCCGCGTCCACCGGGGTCCGGGGATCGTAGCCGAGCAGCCGCCGCGCCTGAGCGATGTCGGCGAAGGTGACCTGCGGCTCACTTTCCGGCGCGGGCGGGGTACGCAGCCGGGCCTTCTTTCCCACCAGGGCCTCGATGGTGGCGACGAAGTCGGACATGAGCACCGGCTCGCCCCGCCCGAGATTGATGAGCTGATAGCCCATCGGCCGCTCGAGCGCGGCCAGAATGCCGGCCACGACGTCGTCCACGTAGGTCCAGTCCCGCTTGAGCCGCCCGGCGTCGAAGAGGGTGATCTCCTCGCCCCGGACGATCCGGTCGGTCACCAGGTACGGCATCATGTCGGGCCGGCCCCGGGGACCGTACACGCTGAAGAACCGGAGCGCGGTGAAGTTGAGCCCATGGAGGTTGTGGTAGGTGTATCCCATGACTTCGGCGGCCTTCTTGGTGGCCGGGTAGGGCGCCAGAGGCAGATTGCAGGGATCGGTCTCGATGAATGGCAGGGCAGTGGTATTGCCGTAGACCGATGAGGTCGAGGCGAACACGAATACCTCGACCCCCTGGTGCCGGGCCGCCTCCAGCAGATTCACGGTGCCGAGCAGGTTGACCTCGGTATAGAGCTGGGCCCTCCCGATGGAGTAGCGGACGCCGCCGTAGGCGCCGAGGTGGGCCACCGCGCGGGGCCGGTGCTCGGCCACGACCCGGGCGATCCCGGCCGCGTCGCGGATGTCCATCTCGTAGAGGTGGGCCCGCGCATGGCTCCGGACCCCGGCCACGTTCGCCCGCTTGCGGGCCGGATCGTAGTAATCGTTGAAATCGTCGATGGCAACGACGGTCTCTCCCCGCCGCAGCAGCGCATCGGCCAGGGTGCTGCCGATGAATCCCGCGGCGCCGGTCACCAGGACGGTCATGGGGGCGCGCCCCTCAGTCCTCGACCACGTGGGTCTCGAACACCTGGCGGTGCTCGGCCCAACGGGCCGCGTCGAACCGGTCGCCGTCGAGGCAGTCCGCGGCGGCGTAGGCCATGGCGAGGGCGTGGTGGGTGTTGTCGTGGGCGAAGAGGCCCTGGCGGCCATAGCTCAGCAGCCGGGGGATGCCCTCGACCCAGTCATCCAGCACCCGGAACCAGCGCTCGTAGCCGGTGCGGTAGACCGGATAGGCCGGGCGCAGCTTGCGGACCAGCACCGCCACCGGCGCCGCGGGGAGGGGGACGCCCGCGGCGGCGAGATCCGCGGTCACCAGCGCTCCTAACCCGGCCTCGTCCATGTTCCACCAGGGATCGTAGGGGCTGCAGGGCAGCTCGGCGCAGAGCACCGTCCGTCCGGCAGGAGTGTCGAGGTCGGCATAGTTCTTCGGCTCGGAGAGCCGGGTGATCCGGATGTCCCTGCCGGGGAAATAGTGGGCGTCGAACTCGGTAAAGCGTGACACCGGCAGCGACAGATAGACCAGAATCATGGCGCGGTATTCCAGCTTCGACGCGGCCTCGTGCACCGCGGCCGGTGCCGCGTCCCCCAGCAGCCGGGCCAGCAGGGTCACCGGAAGGGTAGACCAGAGGTGGTCGGCTTCCACCCGGACCCGTCCTCCGTCGGTCTCGGCTTCGACGATCCAGGGATCGGCCGGGCCCGCGGGAGGCAGGATCGCCGCGACCCGGTGCCCGTAGCGGATCTCGGCGCCGGCCGCGACGGCGGCATCCGCGTAGGCTTCGCAGATCTGGCCGTAGCCGTGGCGGGGATAGAAGAACCGCCCCGATCCCTTGGGCTTGAGGCCGGGCAGCTGGGAGAGAACCTTCCGGGCCAGCTTGGTGAATGTGCCGGCCGAGACCCGCCGGCGGGCCTGGATGGCGGAGAGCTGCTCGGGGGGACGGCCCCAGATCTTGAGCGCGTAGGGAAAGTAGAACGACTCGCAGATGGTAGGGCCCAGATTGGTGAGCAGCACCTCGGCGAAGCTGTCGCCCACCGGGGGGCGGCGAAACGGCTTGGCCAGCATGTCGCGGAACGTTCCCAGGGCGAACCCGCGGTCCAGGCGGAGGAGCAGGTCGGCCGGCTTGAGCGGAAAATGAATCCACTTGCCGCGAAGGCCGATTCGGCCGTGGCGGGGACGATCGAGCAGGTCGCTCCCCAGAAGACTCCGGATGTCGGCCATGATCGCCGGCGCCGTCGCCGGGTGCAGGCGGTGGCTGCCGAAATCCACCCGCACGCCGGCGAACTCGAAGCTGCCCGCGTTGCCACCGGGCCGGCCCTGCTGCTCCAGCACGGTGACCCGCGCGGCGTCGCGGCCGGCCAGCTTCCAGGCGGCGCCCACTCCGGCGGGACCGGCGCCC
>DATCXX010000230.1:0-5158 GCA_036565615.1 Gemmatimonadales bacterium
TAGCCGAAGCGGCGACCCGGACCATGGGATACCGGGGGCCTCCCGGTGGAGGCCGTCACTCGACGACTACGGAGGTGCGCCAGGTCCCGTCGCTCTGCCGCTGCAGCGTCACCGCCCGGACCTCTCCCGCCGCGATGGCAATCGCCGCGGTGGCCGCCACCACGTTGGTGGTTCCCGGCGTCACGAAGCGGACCATCAGGGTTCCGGGGTCGAAGTAGAGGAGGCTGCTGTAGGAGGAGACCCGGGCGTCGAGCGAGAGCTGGCTGGGCAGTCCGGCCAGTGGCGCCCCGGGGGCGGTGATGTAGACGTCGAGTGGAATCGGCGGCGGCAGGTTGGACGAATCGGTCGGCATGACGATGGTGGAGATGTTGATGATCCGGAGATTGGCCCGGTCCGGCCGCGCGTCCCCGGTGTCCACCACCATCGAAGGGGTGAGGACCAGGTCGCCCAGCGAACCGGACACCATCACCGTGTATTCGGCCCCCGGCGTGAGGGTGAGGCTCTTTGACGCCAGGACCGCGGATTCCCCCGAGCGCCGCACCGCGAGTGTCTGGGTCCCTCCCGGCGCCGTCGTGGGAGCCGATGCCCGCTCGAACTGCACTCCTCCCGCGATCACCTGCCCGCCGACCATGAGATCCAGCGCCGAGGCGCCCACGGCGGTGTGCATCATTCGCATGGTGACGGTGCCCTCGCTGGGCCCTCCGGTGTCGCTGCAGGCGGCAAGCGCGAGCAATGCCGCACCACCCATTGCGCCAAGCCGGGCGCGTTTCATGGGACCTCCTGACGTAGCGGATTGCGCCAGCTTCCCCTGGGAAGCCGGCCCTGGAAGGCACTACGTCAGCTCGATGGGGATGGTGACGAGGAGCGGACTGCGTGGTGCGGTTTCGGCCATCGCCGTGCGGAAGCCATCACGCCTTCAGCCATCAGCCTTCAGCCATCAGCCTTCAGCCATCAGCGGCGACGGCGGCGTCTCAGAAGACTCGCCGCGCCCATGGCCGCGAGTCCGGAGGCGAGCAGCGCCATGGTGGCGGGCTCGGGCACCACGGTGGGCTCGCCCAGCTCGAAGTTGTCCTCGACCACCAGGCCGTCCTCACCGGCGAAGCCCAGCTGGACGTTGTCGAGATTGGCGCGGTACTCACCGGGCCAGTAGCTGCCCACCCCGATCATGATTCCGTAGATCACCGCGTTGGGGGAGTAGCAGTTGGTCACCCAGCCGCCGAAATCGTAGGTCTGCAGCACCGCGGAGCTGGAGAAGCTGCCGTTGGCGCAGCCCAGATTGGTGTAGGTGTTGCCCCCGTCGAAATGCCGCCAGAACTGCTGCTGGGTCAGGTCCTCGAAGTTCCAGGTGTCGTTCTGGGTCGGCGCGAGGACGCCCTTGGTGTTGTACCAGCGTTCCCACACCAGGTGGCTCACGATCTCCTGCTGATCCACCACGTCCCGGACCAGCAGCCGGAGCACCGGGGTCTGTTCCAGCCAGGTTTCCGCGGTCAGCGACGCGGGAGCATCGGACGGCAGGAGGTAACTCTCCCGGTACCAGTCGAAGGTGAGGCAGTTGATGTCCGCCAGCAGCCCCCAAGCCCCGTCATCGGCCGCGGTCCGCTTGAAGAAGGCCCAGTCGAACAGACTGCCCGAGGTGGTCAGGGCCAGCGAGCCGTTGCCGCTTCGCGGGTTGTCACCGGTAATCGCGACGGTGCCGGCGTTGCTGGCATTGGGATAGACGTTAAGGTCCGCCGCCCAGGTCGGATCGCCGGGTAGAATGAGGTTCGGGGTGTCGCGCTGGATGCAGCTCGGGCTGGTGGGCAGCGCCCACACCGGTCCCGCCGCACCCAGAAGCAGGGCGCCCACCGCCAGCATTCGCCTGGTTTCCTGTCGTGCCAACATCGGGATCGCCTGGTCGGAGAAGTTCACGGGAACAAGAGAGCAACGGGTATGCCCCCAGGTATGTTCGGGGTGTATTCGGGGTAAATCGTTGGATTTGAGAGACTTGGGAGGCGGCCCGCCGCGACAGGAAACGGGATGCGGGCCACAATGTGGTATAGAAACCGCTATCCGCTATCCGCTACCCGCTATCAGCAGAGAACAGCAGGTGACTCCGCCCTCGGCCTTGGCCAGCTCGTCGGCCTCGACTTCGCGGACCTCGACGCCTTCGGCGCGGAGCCGTTTCGCAGTGCGGGGAAAAGCCGAGGCATGGATGACCAGCGGTCCGATCCGGAGGGCATTCGCGGCAAACGCCTCGCCCGGATCGATGGAGATCAGCCGGAATCCCTCGAAGACGGCCGGGTCCACCCACTCGGGATTGATCAGCAGCGTCGCGGCGCCGACTTCGGTGACCGCCGACTTGAGGTGGAGACAGCCTCGTACCTCCACCGTGCGCACCTCGTACCCGGCCGGCGCGACCAGACGGGCCAGCTCGGCCGCGCCCTCTCTGGTCGTGCGCCCCGAGATTCCGACGAAAAGCGAACGTCCGGTGTGCAGGACGTCGCCTCCATCCAGGGTCCCGGGTCCGCCGATCCGCCGCACCGGCCGAAACGCTTCGAGCGCGGCGGCGACCGATTCCGTCTCCGGCCGGCGGGACGCGGCTCCCGGCCGGGTAATCACCGCAAGCTCCTCCAGCACCAGCGCGGTGTCTTCCACGAACACGCCGTCGGGCAGCTCCGGTGCGGCCGGGAGCCGCTCGATGGCACAGCCGGCCTCGGCGAGAGCGGAGACGTATTGCTGGTGCTGGCGGACCGCCCGGGGAAGGTCGATCGGGACTCTGTCGAGGTGACTCAGCTCGCAGCGTCCGATCTCCGGACTCAGCTCCCGAACCAGCGCGGTAATCAGGGGCGCGGCGCCGTCGCGAGGAGGCTGCTGTAGTGGGACCGCAGCTTGGCCAGCTTGGGAGAGATCATCGCCTGGCAGTAGCCCTTCTCGGGATTCCGCCGGTAGTAGTCCTGGTGGTAGGACTCGGCGGGATAGAACCGGTCGGCGGGCCCGATTTCGGTCACGATCGGCTTGCCGAACACTCCCTCGCGGTCCAGCTCCCCGATGGCCCGCTCCGCTTCCTCCCGCTGGGCATCCGAATGCACGAAGATCGCGGAGCGGTACTGGGAGCCGATGTCAGGCCCCTGGCGATTCCGGGTGGTGGGATCGTGGAAGGCGAAGAAGAGGGTCAGCAGATCCCGGTAGGAGATCACCCCCGGATCGAAGGTGACCTGGACCGCCTCGGCATGACCGGTGAGTCCGGAGCAGACCTCCTCATAGGTGGGATCGACCGTGCGGCCGCCGACGTAGCCGGATTCGACCCGCTCCACCCCGCGAAGCGGCTGGAAGACGGCCTCGAGGCACCAGAAACATCCGCCGGCAAATGTGGCAAGTTCGGGCATGGGGGAAGAATAATCGGACGCAAAGACGCGACGGAAAGACGCAAAGACGCAAAGTGGCTACACCACACCCGGAATCCAGCGGTATTTGACCTCACCCATATACGCGGCGTAGGCCGGGTCCTCCGCCAGGAACCGCTCTTCCATGAGGGTCTTGATCACGAAGAGGGCCAGAAATACCAGGCTCAGGAGCAAGTTGACCCAGGAAAAGTTCTCCAGGACCACGCAGATCTCGGCCAGGAACAGCGCGCTGTAGATGGGATGGCGGACCACCCGGTAGGGCCCGCTGGTGACCAGCCGTCGCTGGGCGGGCACGAATCCGATGTTGCGGCCGAGGGTTACCCGCGCGTAGCCGTCGCCCAGGACACTCAGCATGGAGAGGCCGTCGGTGAGGACGGTGGGCGCCAGGGGACGCCCGGTGACACTGATACTCACGGTCAGGAAGCCGTAGTAGCTCGCCACGAACGCCACCAGCCAGTAAAGCGGCCGGGTGCTCACCCGCACCGGCGCCCGGCGGATCAGCATGGTGACCACCAGCAGGCAGAGCTGGAGCAGCAGCGCCACCCGCGGGATGGTGAGCTGGGTGGACTGGAGGTTGTAGTAGAGCACGGAGACGAAGGGCAGGGCGGCGACCACGGCAATGGCCCGGTCCACCCAGGGCCTGCCGAGGAGCTGCTCGATCGTCACGGCAGGAAGCGGTCCCGCTCGGCCGGCGCGGGCACCCGGCATTCGGCCAGGCGGCCGAACCAGCGGTTCCGGTTCCGGGCCACCAGATCGTAGACGGCGTCGCGCCAGGGGCGGGGTATGACCCGAAGCCATGCCGCCAGCCGCCAGGCCCCACCCAGCCCGGCCAGAATTGCGAGCGCGGCGTCGGAGCGGACCCGGAAGCGGCCCGTGTCCTCGAGGATCACGGTCTGGGAAGCCTGGGGATCGAGGGTCGAGGGCACCCGTTCCCGCGCGGTGCTGCCCTGCAGCGGGGCAAAGCGGTAGCGGCCCGCCCGGTCCCTCCGGAGCACGAACTGGACGAACCGGTCGCAGAGGCCGCAGAGACCGTCGTAGTAGATGAGCACACCGAAAGCTATCAGCCCTCAGCCATCAGCCATCAGCAAAGACTGAAAGCTGAAGGCTGACGGCTGAAGGCTTCTCTAGTCCACGAACGCCCAGAGCAGCTCCCGGCTCCGCTTGTCCATGGTCTCCGGGCTGGGCAGCCGGTAGAGATCGCCGGCCACGTCCCGGATCAGGAATCCGCTGCCGGGAAGGGCCCGGGGCCAGTCGTCGAGCCGGGTCTGGAAGGTCCGGGCGCCCTGGCGGGTCTCCGCCCGCCAGTGGCGGATCTCCACCTCCTCCTCGATGTCGTGAATCCGGGTGACCTCGAAGAGGAAGCCGGCCTCGGCCATGGCCTGGAGCAGCGCGTCCCGGGCCAGCGGCGCGAGCTCGAGCGGATCGCGCACCATCGCGACCTCGCGGTGGCTCTCGTCGCGCAGCGAGATGTAGCGGGACGGCTCCGACCAGGGGAAGCAGCGGCGCACCACCACGGCGCGCGCCGCTTCCCCCTCGCCGGCCCAGAGCCGCCCGTCCACCCCACGCCGGAGCGCGACCGGGTCGGATCCCGGCGGGGCGTAGCGGGGTGCTGATTTTGTGATCATGTGTGTGCTCCTCGTCGAGTCTTCAGTCTTCAGCCTTCAGCCTTCAGCGACTGAGGGCTGATGGCTGAGGGCTGACGGCTCTCAGCGAAGCGTCCCCCGCAGCGCCAGCACCGCCGGGTCCGCCGTGGGATACTGCGGATTCATTCCCTC
>DATCXX010000244.1:0-7668 GCA_036565615.1 Gemmatimonadales bacterium
AAGTCGCTAACCGCCAGCGACAACTTCAAGCGCCAGATCGACGAATCGCTCCCCGGCGTGCGGCTGGTGGAGTACGCCTCCCGGCTCAGCCCCAACGACACCATCTCGGTGGAGTACCGCCGGGCCGGAGTCCGGCACACCGCTTCGCTGGTCACCGGCGACGAGGTGCTCACCCTGGAAGTCTTTCCCGGTGGCGGTGACTTCGAGTTGAAGACCGGAGGAATCGCGCTGGAGCGGAGCCCGTTCCGCGGTATGGTCCGGGGCGAGCAGCTTCCCGGCGGCACCATGTCCTACTCGCTGGCCTTCACCGGGGGACCGCTGGCCGACCTCGAGCTGGCGCCGCTCAATCCCGACCTGGGCCAGTACTTCGGGACCAGCGAGGGCGTCCTGGTGATCAATGTCCCCAGCGAGTCCTCGCTCGGGGTCAAAGGCGGCGACGTGATCCTGGGCGTGGATGGCCGCAAGGCCACCGGACCGAACAGCCTGCTCCGGATCCTGCGCAGCTACGACGAGGGCGACAGCTTCAAACTCGACATCATGCGGAATAAATCCCGCATCTCGGTGACGGGGAAGCTTGAGAAGCGGCAATAGGCAATAGGCAATAGGCAACAGGCAACAGGGAAAGGCCGTTCACTGCTGCCTGTTGCCTGTTGCCTGTTGCCTGTCACTGACCCACCGCCCGATACAATCCTGCATACGCCGTCGCCGCATCGGTGCGCGCCCGCGCCAGCTGATCCTGGGCCTCCAGCTGGGTCCGCTCCGCATCCAGCACCTGGAGGAAGTCGGCGGCCCCTTCGCTGAACCGGAGCCGGGCCAGCTCCGCGGCCCGTTCGCTGGCCACCGCCGCCGCTTCGATCTGCACCACTCTGGCCTGGGCGCTCCGGTACCGGATCACGGCGGACTCGATCTCTTGCTGGGCTTGGAGCACGGCGAGCTGGTAGCGCGCCTCGGCCTCGTCCCGCCGGGCCCGTGAGAGATCCACGCCCGCCTTCACCCGCCCGAGATTCAGCAGCGGCCAGGTGATGACCGGACCGACCGCATACCGGAAGCTCCCCCGCTCGCCCAGCGAATCGAGTGCGGTCGCAGCGAACCCCGCGTTGCCGGCGAGCGTGACCCGCGGCAGATAGTCGGCCCGGGCCGACCGCACCAGGGAGCGCTCCGCCTCGAGCCGGCGCTCCGCAGCGGCGACGTCGGGTCGGTACCGCACCGCCGAATCGGCGTCCGGCAGCATGACGGTGTCCGGGAGTGCCGGCAGCGGAGCTGCTGCGCGAAGCTCGCCGGCGACCGCCGCCGGAGCGCGTCCGATCAGTACTCCGATCTGATGCTGCGCCGCCGCGACCCGTGCCTCGAGGCCGGGAATCGTGGCCAGCGTGAAGCTGAGCTGGGCCTGCGCCCGCTCGGTGTCGAAGGCAGTCCCCCGCCCCGCCTCGAGCCGCTGCCGGGTGAGCTCGAGGGTGCGACCCTGGTTCGCCCCGTTCCGCCGCGCGACCACCAGCTGCTCCTGGGCACCGCGCAGATCGAAGTACGCCGCGGCGAGGTCCGCCAGCAGCACAACCTGCACGTCGCGCAGATCTTCCCGCGCCGCCGAGACGAAGCCGCCCTGTGCCTTGAATCCGTTCCGGAGCCGTCCGAACACGTCGATCTCCCACGAGGCGTTCACGCCGCCGTCCCAGATGTCCTGGCCGGGAAACACCTCCGGACCGGCGGACGCCAGAGACCTCGGCAGCCGCTGCCGGGTGTAGCCCCCCGCAAACGTCACGGTGGGCACCAGGTCGAGACCCGCCGCGAGACGGAACGCCCGTGCTCCCCGCACCCGCGCCTCGACCAGGCGGATATCGTGATTGGCCTGGAGCGCCTCCCCGATGAGCCGGTTCAGTGTGGTGTCGGCGAGCCGGCGCCAGAAGTCGAGCATGATGGTTTCCCGAGCCTGCTGTGCCGCCGCGTACGCGGGGACGATCCCCAGCAGCACCGCCAGCATGAGCGCCTTACGCATGGGCCTGCTCCTCGCCGGCCGACGCCAGCACCGGTGCAGCGCCGCGGATCCGCCGCTCGGCCAGTCCTTGGATCACCACGTAGAAGACCGGCGTCAGGAACAGGCCGAAGAGGGTGACCCCCAGCATCCCGGAGAACACCGCGACGCCCATGGCCCGCCGCATCTCGGCGCCGGCGCCGGAGGAAAGCATCAGCGGCACCACCCCGAGAATGAATGCCATGGAGGTCATGAGGATCGGCCGAAGCCGGATCCGGGAGGCCTCCAGCGCCGCCGCCACCCGGCCGCGGCCCCTGGCCTGGAGCTCGCGGGCAAACTCGACGATGAGGATCGCGTTCTTGCAGGCGAGCGCGATGAGCACCAGGAATCCGATCTGGGTGAAGATGTTGTTGTCCCCGCGGGTGAGCCACACGCCGGTGATGGCGAACAGCAGGCCGAGCGGAACGATCAGGATCACGGCCAGGGGAAGGGTCCAGCTCTCGTACTGGGCCGCGAGCACCAGCAGCACCAGCAGGATGCAGAGCGGGAAGACGAAGGCGGCGGTATTCCCCGACAGCACCTGCTGATAGGTCAAGTCGGTCCATTCGAAGCGGACGCCGTTGGGCAGCGTTTCCTGGGCGAGGCGCTCCATGGCCGCCACCGCCTGCCCGGAGCTCACTCCCGGCGCGGGACCGCCGTTGATGTCCGCGGCGGGATACCCGTTGTACCGAAGGCCGCGGTCCGGCCCGAACGATTCCTTCACCGAGAGGATCGAGCCCAGCGGCACCATGCCGCCGTCGGCGTTCTTCACCTTCAGCTGGCCGATGTGCTCGGCGGTGGCGCGATACGGGGCATCGGCCTGGACGATGACCTGGTAGGTCCGCCCGAAACGGTTGAAGTCGTTGACGTAGACCGAGCCGAGGTAGATCTGCATGGTCTGGAACAGGTCGGTCAGCGAGATGCCCTCCCGTTTGGCCTTGTCCCGGTCCACATCGGCGTAGAGCTGGGGGACATTCACCTGGAAGCTGGTGAACAGGCCGGCCAGCTCGGGGGTCGCATAGGCCCGTCCCAACAGCGCCTGGGTGGCCTGGTACAGCTCGGCCTCGCCCAGACCGGCACGATCCTCGAGCTGCAGCTTGAATCCCCCGACCGCGCCGAGTCCCTGCACCGCCGGCGGCGGAAAGACGGCGACAAAGGCGTCCTGGATGGCCCCGAACTTCTGATTGAGCGCCCCCGCGATGGCCAGGCCGGACTCCGCCTTGGTCTGGCGCTCCTCGAAGGGCGCCAGGCCGATGAACACCAGACCCGCGTTGGGCGAGTTGACGAATCCGTTGATGGAAAGCCCCGGAAACTGGATCGCGTTGACGACGCCCGGCTGGGTCCGCGCGATGTCGCTCATGCGGCGCAGCACGGCGTCGGTCCGGTCCAGCGTCGACGCGTCGGGAAGCTGGGCAAACGCGACCAGGTACTGCTTGTCCTGCGCCGGCATGAAGCCGGTCGGCACCCGGGTGAACGCGAAAACGGTAAGGGCGCCAAGGCCGGCATACACGGCGAGCGCCAGGCCCCTGCGGCGGATGGTCCCGTCGACCGCGCGGCCATAACGCTCCGCGCCCCGGCCGAAGAGACGGTTGAAGGGCCGGAAGATCCAGCCGAACAGCCGGTCGATCACCCGGGTCGGCCGGTCCGGCGCCGCGCCGTGAGGCCGGAGCAGGAGGGCGCTCAGCGCGGGGGAGAGGGTGAGCGAGTTCACCGCGGAGATCACGGTCGAGAAGGCGATCGTCAGGGCGAACTGGCGGTAGAACTGCCCGGTCAGGCCGCTCACGAAGGCGACCGGCACGAACACCGCGCAGAGCACCAGCGCGATCGCGATGATCGGACGGCTCACCTCCTCCATCGCCCTGTAGGAGGCCTCGCGGGGCGGCAGGCCGAGGGCGATGTTGCGCTCGACGTTCTCGACCACCACGATGGCATCATCCACCACGATGCCGATGGAGAGCACCAGCCCGAAAAGCGACAGGGTGTTGATCGAGAACCCGAACGCCATCATGATGGCGAACGTGCCGACCACCGAGACGGGGACCGCCACCAGGGGAATGATCGAGGCCCGCCAGGTCTGCAGGAACAGCACCACCACGATCACCACCAGAAGAATCGCCTCGAAGAGGGTGACCACCACCTCGCGGATCCCGTCCCGGACATTCATGGTGGGATCGTAGACGATCCGGTAGTCCACCCCGGCGGGGAAATTCTGCTTGAGCTCCTCCATGGTCTTCCGCACGTCGGAGGAGAGCTGGAGCGCGTTGGAACCCGGCGCCTGGAAGACCGGGATCGCCACTGCCTCGGTGTTGTTGAGCATGGAACGGAGGGCGTAGCTCCCGGCGGCAAGCTCGATCCGGGCCACGTCCCCGAGCCGGGTGAGCTCGCCTCCCGGGCCGGTCTTGATGATGATGTCTCCGAATTCCTGCTCGTCGACCAGTCTGCCCTGCGCGCTGACCGTGAGCTGATACGCCACCGGCTCGGGCATCGGAGGCGCCCCGACGATTCCGGCGGCCACCTGCACGTTCTGCTCCCGGATCGCCCGCACCACGTCGCCCGCGGACAGCCCGCGGGCCGAGACCTTCTGGGGATCGAGCCAGATCCGCATGGCATAGTCGCCACCCCCGAAAATCAGGACCTGGCCCATGCCCGGGATCCGCGCCAGCACGTCCTTGACCTGAAGCAGCGCGTAGTTCCTGAGATACACCACGTCGTACCGCTGGTCGGGCGAGACCAGGTGGACCACCATGGTCAGATCCGGCGAGCTCTTCACCGTCGTGACCCCGAGCTGCCGGACTTCCTCCGGCAGGCGCGGAAGCGCCTGACTCACCCGGTTCTGCACCTGGATCTGCGCCAGGTCAACGTCGGTCCCGATCCGGAACGTCACCGTCAGCGTGAGCACGCCGTCCGCGGTGGACTGGGAGGACAGATACAGCATGTTCTCTACGCCGTTGATCTGCTCTTCGAGCGGCGTGGCGACCGCGGCGGAGAGTACCCGGGGATTGGCGCCGGGATACACCGCTCGCACCACGATCGAGGGAGGGACCACCTCGGGATATTCGCTGATCGGCAGCCCGAACATCGCGATCCCGCCGGCCAGAAACATGACGATGGACAGCACGGCCGCGAAAATCGGACGGTCGATGAAGAACCGGGAGAATCGCATCGGTCAGCGCCTCACGATCGCCATGGCCGAATCGGGGATCATCGCCGTGACCGTCGGAGTGACCTTCATGCCGGGGCGAACCCGTTGCAGCCCGTTGACCACGATGCGATCGCCGGGCACCAGCCCTCCGGTCACGATCCGGAGGCCGTCGATCAGGCGGCCGATCTGGATCGGCCGGTAATCCACGGTGCTGTCCGGCTTGACGATCAGGACGAATTTCTTGTCCTGGTCGGTGCCGATCGCCCGGTCGAGGATGAGCGTGGCCCGGTAGCGGCCGCTTCCCACCAGCTTGAGGCGGGCGAAGAGCCCGGGGGTGAACAGCCGCTCGCGATTGGAAAACACCGCCCGGGTCCGGATGGTTCCGCTCCGGGGATCGAGCTGATTGTCCAGGAAGTCCACGTAGCCCCGGTGGGGAAAGCCGCCGTTCTCGTTGGCCAGGCCGAGATGCACCGGGGTCTGGGCCACATGGGAGCTCTGCCGCAGCCCGGCGCGGGCCAGCGCCCCGTACTTGAGAAAGGTCTGTTCGTCGCTGTCGAAATACACGTAGATCGGGTCGAGGGAGACCACGGTCGTGAGCAGCGTGGCGCCCGGGGGCCCGGCCTGAACCAGGTTGCCCTCGGTGACCATGGCGTTGCTGACCCGACCCGAGATCGGCGCGCGTACCCGGGTCCACTCGAGATTGAGTCGGGCCATGGCGACGGCGGCCTGGGCGGCCCGGACCGACGAGCCGCCCTGCGCGGCCGCGCTCACCCGGGCGTCGTATTCCTCCCGCGAGATGGCCTGGACGGTCACCAGGCGCTGGGCCCGCTCCACCTCGCGCGCCGCCAGCGCCGCGCCGCTTCGGGCTCGCTCCAGCTCCGCTTCCGCGCCCGCGAGGTCCGCTTCGTAGGGCCGGGGATCGATCTCGAAGAGCACTTCGCCCTTGCGCACCTCTTTGCCTTCGGCGAACAGCACCCGCCGCAGGTAGCCGGAGACGCGGGGGCGAATCTCCACCGCGTCCACCGCCTCGAACCGGCCGGTGAATTCATCCCACTCGGTGATCTCGCGTCCGGCCACATCCGCGACGGTGACCGCGGGAGCGGGAGGAGGCGCGGGCGGCGCGGTGCCGCAGCCGGCACCGAGCGCGCCCACGAAGAGGAGACCAAGCACTGCATACCGGCGATGAGTCATTGTATTACGTCGTCCTGAAACGGACGGTCTCCCGGTCGATGGTGAAGAGCATTCCTCAGAGCTGGAACCGGTAGCTCAGGCCCGCGGTCCACAGGATGTCGGCCTGGGTCTTGTCGAAGCCGAGGCGCTCCAGCTTGTAGGCCGCCGCCACGCCCTGGGCGAAGAGTCCCACGCCCGAGCGCGTCACGTACTCGAGACCCAGCCCGCCGCGTCCGGCAAACTTGGTAAAACGGGTGAAGCTGTCGTCCTGGGTGTTGTCGACCGTGACTGCTCCGGCGCCCAGCAGGAGGTAGGGGGCGATTCCGCCGGCGGTGGGATACCGAAGCTGGACTTCGCCGCCGTAGAAGTACTGGGTCAGCTTCTGGTTATTGAGGGCTCCGGCCCCGATCCCCTCGACCTCCGACTTCGCGAAGTCGAAGGTGCCGCGGACCGCGAAGTACTGGTTGAACTGAAGTCCGACGCCTCCCCCGGCCGTCCAGCCGGTCCGGAGCTTGGCGGTTTCGGCTTGGTTCAGGTCGGTCAGAGCGGAGTTGCCACCCCCCTGCCCGAAGACAACGATCGCCGGGCGTGACCAGTTCGGTCCTTGCCCGATCAGGGTGGCGGGGGCGGCGAGGGTGAGCGCAACTGCGGCGATAGCCTTACGGGTCAACATGGCACTTCCTCCTGATTGAAAATCGTCCATTCTGCAGCTCAACAAACCTACCAGTCGGTACGTAGCGTATATACCGACCGGTAGGTAGGTATGTCAATAGCCGGAGATTCCGCTATATTCCGGCCGGTCGGTCGGTAAGGCTCAGTGCGGGGGGAAGAAATGGAGATCGAGGAAGGAACGACGTCGGAGGTCGCGACCGGCGAATCAGCCCCGACGACCGAGGCGCGACAGCGGGAGCGGCTCGCGCCGGAGGAGCGCCGAGACAAGCTGCTCGATGCCGCCCTGGCCGTATTCTCGGAGCTCGGCTTCGAGCGGGCGACGCTCAACGACGTGGCTGACCGGGTGGGAGCCACCAAGGGCTGCCTGTACCACTATTTCGAGTCGAAGGAGAAGCTGCTGCTCGAGCTGGTGCGGGAGCGGAAGGCCGCCCACCTCGCCGATTACGAGGCGTTCGTCCAATCAATCGGGGGGTCTCGCGAGGAACGGCTCGAGGCCTTGCTGAAGCGGATGTGGCAGGGCCTCCAGGAGCCCGGCCAGGTAGAGTTGGCGACCCTGACGCTCAATCAGGTCTCCCGGGTGCCGGAGCTGCGCCGGTTTCTGGTGGATGAGGTGATTGCGCAAAAACAGCAGACGCTCCAGCGAGTGCTGGCCCGGGACGGCCAGGATGCGGCTGAC
>DATCXX010000248.1:0-5145 GCA_036565615.1 Gemmatimonadales bacterium
TGGGTCTGCCCACCGCGCCGCGGCTCTCCTTCCTCAGTCCCGACTCCATCGCGGAGCAGCTGCTCCAGCTCACCGGGTACGCGGTGACCCGCTACCGGGCCGATACCGCGATGGTCCACGCCGTCGATCAGGTGGTGGATCTCCGCGGCAACGCGATGACCGACCGGTCCGGCGCGATCCTCGAAGCGGCCTCGATCCAGTACCGGGAGGGCGACTGTTCGGTGGAGGCCCAGGGGGAGCCCCACCTGTTCCAGGGAGGCCAGGTGCTGATCGGCGCCTCGGCGCGCTTCGACACCTGCAAGGAGCGGGGGGTGGTGCAGGACGCCCTCACCAACTTCGACGAGGGAGGCGGGAACTGGTTCGTGCGGGGCAACCTCGCGGTGGATTCGAGCCAGAGCCGGCTCTACGGCGGCAGCGCCGAGATGACCAGCTGCGATCTGCCCGACCCGCACTATCATTTCGCCACCAAACAGATCAAGTGGGTGTCCCAGTCGGTCCTGGTGGCCCGGCCGGCGGTCCTCTACATC
Organism: Gemmatimonadales bacterium; assembly: GCA_036565615.1. Taxonomy (GTDB): domain Bacteria; phylum Gemmatimonadota; class Gemmatimonadetes; order Gemmatimonadales; family GWC2-71-9; genus JABFSM01. The sequence continues at coordinate 528 of DATCXX010000248.1, forward strand.
CGCGATGTGCCGATCGCCTGGATTCCCTTTCTGTTCCAGGACACCAAGCGGGGCCGGCGCTCCGGGATCCTGATCCCCCAGTTCGGCTTCAACGACATCGTGCGGCCGACCCGGTCCTACAACCGGCAGGTCACCAACATCGGGTTCTTCTGGGCCCCGAGCGACTACTTCGACGCGCAGGTGCAGTTCGACTGGTTCACCGACCGGTACATCCAGTACGGGATCACCACCCGCTACCGGATTCTCAACCGGTTCATGGACGGGGCGGTGGACTATTCGGCCCAGAAGGAGTCGGGGGGGCTCACCTCGCACCGGATCGGCTGGCGCCACAGCCAGACGTTCAGCTCCACCACCTCGCTCAACTTCTCGGTCCAGTACGCCACCAACCCGTCGATTGTCTCCCGCAACTCGATCGACACCCGGGTTTCCACCGGGCAGATCGGGAGCCAGGCCAACTTCACCAAGCGGTTCGGGTGGGGCAACATCTCGCTGGGGGGCAGCGGCAACCAGAGCATCAGCGACGGCAGCGTCCAGCTCACCGCGCCCTCGTTCACGGTGAGCCCCAAGCCGCTCGACCTCGGCCGCAACATCACCTGGTCGCCCAACCTGAGCATCACCAATCAGAACAACTTCAAGTCGCCGCTCGGGAGCCTGGTCGTGCCGGATACCCGGGGCGGCCTGGATTCGATCCCGCTCACCGGCAAGACCCGGCTCTCGGTGTTCTCCCTGGAAACGCCGATCCGGCTGTGGAGCTTCAACTGGCAGAACTCGGTGCGGGTCGAGGACAGCGACTCCCTGGGTCGCTATGCCTCCACCTTCCGGGTTCCTAACACGGACACCCCCGATCCCACCGACTCGCTGACGGTGACCCGGTTCCGGCAGGGCGGGTTCGGCTCCTCGGTGGAGTGGCGGACCAGCTTCAACCTGCCGATCCTTTTCCGGTCCACCTGGAAGCTGGTTCCCAGCATCGGGGTGGCCAACATGGACGGGCGGTTTCCCTTCGCGGTCCGCAACGCCGCGACCGGCGGGAGCTTCGTCACCCAGGGGAAGCGCTTCTCGCTCGGGCTCTCGATGGCGCCCACCTTCTACGGCTTCTTCCCCGGATTTGCCGGCCTGGCCCAGATCCGGCACAGCATTTCTCCCGGACTCAGCTACAACTATTCGCCGGCCGGGTCGGTCCCCGAGGAATTCGCCCGGGCGGTGACCCTGCCGGGCCAGGCCCCGCTGCTGCGCACCCCGCCGACCCAGGGGCTCTCGCTGACCCTGAGCCAGAATTTCGAAGGCAAGACCAAACCGGCTCCGGGGGACACCGTCGGCACCAGCGCGCGGAAGATCCGGCTCCTGAGCATCAGCACCAGCGGCATCGGGTACGACCTGGAGCAGGCCAAGCTTCCCGGCCGCACCGGGTGGACCACCTCGCAGCTCTCCAATACCTTCGCCAGCGATCTGGTCCCCGGCTTCAGTCTCAGCGTGGCGCATTCCCTCTGGGACGGTCCGGTCGGGTTCAAGGGCAGCAAGTTCGATCCGTTCCTGGAGAACGTGGCGGCCACCTTCGGCCTCACCGGCAACACCTTCCGCTCCCTCGGAGCGCTGCTCGGGCTGGTGCGGCGGACTCCGTCCACCCCAACCGCGGCGGGCGCGGCGCCGTTTCCGCCGGCCGGCGGGGTGGCCCTCCCCGGCGACTTCCGCCGCAACACCGTCCTCCAGCCGGCCCAGAGCCTGGGACGGGGCGGGCGGCCGTTCCAGGCCAGCGTCAACATCAATCTCAGCCGGTCCCGTCCGACCACCGGTCTCGACGGGCAGCCGCTGCCCTCGGTGAATCAGAGCAGCATCGGCCTCACCACCAGCTTCTCGCCCACCCGGTTCTGGGGGGTGAGCTGGTCCACCCAGTACAACGCCACCCTGGGCCAGTTCGAATCCCAGCAGATTCAGCTGACCCGCGACCTCCATGAGTGGCGCGCGGCGTTCAACTTCCAGAAGACCCCCAACGGGAACTTCGCTTTCTACTTCTCGGTTTTCCTGAGCGACCTGCCCGATCTCAAGTTCGATTACAACCAGACGACGATTCAGCCGCAGTAGACGCTAGGACGCAAAGGCGCAAAGACGCGGCGCAAAGACGCAAAGACGCAAAGACGCAAGGCGGCAAGAGGCAAGGAAGCCCCCGGACCCAAGGATGCCATGACATTGATGCTGGACGGCAGCTCCCTGACGGTGGAAGACGTGGTGCGCTGCGCCAGAGGATCGGTGCAGGTCGCGGCGTCGCCCGGGGCGCTCGCGGCGATGGCCGAGAGCCGCGCGATCATCGACCGGGCGGTGGCGCGGGGCGAGACGATGTACGGGATCAACACCGGCTTCGGCAAGCTCGCCAACGTGCGCATCGCGCCGGAGCAGCTGGATCGTCTCCAGGTCAACCTGATCCGCAGTCACGCCGCGGGCACCGGCCCGCCGCTTCCGCCCGAGGTGGTGCGGGCGATGATCCTGCTGCGCGCCAACGTGCTGCTCCGCCCGACCAGCGGGGTGCGCCCCGCGCTCGCCGAAGCGCTGCTGGCGCTGCTCAATTCGGGGGTGCTTCCCTGGGTGCCGGAACAGGGCAGCGTCGGGGCGAGCGGGGATCTCGCGCCGCTGGCCCATCTCGCCCTGGTGCTGATGGGCGAAGGTCAGGTTCGGAGCGCGGAGGGGCAGCGGGAGGCCGCCGCCGCGGCGCTGGAACGGGCGGGCCTCGCCCCGTTCCGGTTCGCGCCCAAGGAAGGGCTCTCCTTCATCAACGGCACCCAGGCCCAGACCGCGCTGCTGGCCCTCCTGGTCCATCAGGCCGAAGTCCTCTGGCGTTCGGCGGTGGGCGCGTCGGCGATGAGTCTGGAAGCCCTGCGGGGCACCCCCACGCCGCTCGACGCCCGGATCCACGACCACCGGCCCCATAAGGGTCAGCAGCGCGCGGCGGCGCTGATGCGGAGCCTGCTCGAGGCCAGCGAGATTCGCGAGTCGCACCGGGAGGGAGATCCCCGGGTGCAGGACGCCTACAGCCTGCGCTGCACCCCGCAGGTGCTGGGCGCCGTCGACGAGGCGATCGGCTTCGCCCGCGGCATCGCGGAAGTCGAGCTCAACGCGTCCACCGACAATCCCCTGGTGCTGGGCGAGGGCGAAGTCCTTTCCGGAGGGAATTTCCACGGGCAGCCGGTGGCCCAGGCGCTCGACTTCCTGGCTATCGCGCTCACCACCCTCCAGGCGCTCTCCGAGCGACGGATCGAGCGGCTGGTGAATCCCGATCTCTCCCAGGGTCTGCCGGCGTTTCTCACCCGCGATCCCGGGCTGTCCTCCGGGCACATGATGGTGCAGATCACTGCAGCCTCGCTGGTCGCGGAATCCCGGACCCTGGCGTACCCTGCGAGCATCGGCTCGATTCCCACCGACGCCAACCAGGAGGATTTCGTGCCCATGGGCATGGCCGCGGCCTCCAAGGCCCGGCGGATCCTGGCCAATGCGGAATGCGTGGTGGGTGCGGAGTTCCTCTGTGCGGCCCAGGGGCTCGAGTTTCTCCGGCCCCTGCGTGCCGGGGGCGGGGTCGAGGTGCTTTACCGGCGCATCCGGGACATGCCCGATCCGGTGGCGCCCCTGGGGGAGGACCGCCCGCCCGCGCCGGACCTGGAGCGGCTGGCCCGGGCTGTGCGGGACGGCGAACTGGATCCCCTGTCCGCGGTTGGCGAGTAGCGAAGCGGAACCCCCGCGCCCTCTTCGCTCTTCGCGACTCGCCGCGTTATCTTACAACGCTGCAAGTCGTTTCAGCATCGGCGTCCTTCTCCCGCGAGCCGCATGAATCTGGACAAGCTCAAGGAAGCCGCTCGGAAGTTCGAGCAGCGTGAAGAGTGGCGCCGAGCGATCGACGTCTATCTCAAGGCCATCCGGGAAGCCGAAGACGCCGGCGGCGAGGGCACCCAGGATCCCGCCCTCTACAACCGGGTCGGCGACCTCGAAATGAAGGCGGGAGATTCGATCGCCTCCCTCCGGGCCTATGAGCAGGCCGCCGAGCTGTACGCCGACCAGGGCTTCTTCAACAACGCCATCGCGCTCTGCGGCAAGATTCTCCGGGTCAACCCGAGCCGCACCGCCACCTACCTCCGGCTGGCCCAGCTCCACGCCCGGAAGAATTTCGTGGGCGAGGCCAAGAAGAACCTGATCGAGTACCTCGACCGGATGAACGGTGTGGGGCAGCTCGAGGAAGCCTTCAGCGCGGTCAAGCTGTTCGCCGATCAGTTTCATGCCAATCCCGATATCCGCCTGATGCTGGTGGAGCTGTTGCGCGCCTCGTCCCGCACCGAAGAGGCGAAAGAGCAGCTGGAGAAGCTGGCCTCGGAGCTGGAAGCCCGCGGCGACGCGACCGGCGCCCGGCGCACCCGCGAACGCCTCCATGCCATCGCCGACGAGAGGCCGCAGGGCGGCCGCCGGGGCGCCAACGATCTGGTGTTCCTCGACACCGGTGACCACGTCGCCAGCAAGCCGGTGGCGCCGCTGGAAGGACTGGTGGCGAACGCGTCGGAAGAGCTGGTGGCCGAGCCCGCCAACCTCGCCATCGACGTCACCGAGCACGGCGCGGGTGCGCTCGACGCCACGGTGGCCGCCG
>DATCXX010000250.1:0-2046 GCA_036565615.1 Gemmatimonadales bacterium
CGCGGCCGCGACCGCCCGCGCGACGACATCGCGGGGAGCCAGCTCGCCCCGGGGGTCCGCGTCGAGCGCGAAGCGGTGCCCGTCGCGGTCCACCAGGATGGCGCCGGCCCCGCGCACCGCCTCCGAGATCAGTGGAGCGGGATTGATCCCGGGCAGCTTGAGCGCGGTGGGGTGGAACTGCAGGAACTCGAGATCGCGCAGCTGCGCGCCGGCCCGATGGGCCAGGGCCCACCCGTCCGCCGTGGCCACCTTGGGATTGGTGGTGATGGCGTACAGCTGACCCACTCCGCCGGTGGCCAGCACGACGGCGGACGCCGGGATGACCCGGGCCTCGCCGGAGGCCAGCACCGCCACACCGGCGGCTCGACCATCCGCGACGAGGACCGCGGTGACCTCGGTGTGTTCCATCAACTCGACCTGCGGGTGAGAGCGCACCACCTGCGCGAGGCAGCCGATCAGCGCCGCGCCGGTGCGGTCGCCCCCGGCGTGAATGATCCGGGGCCGGGTATGGGCCGCTTCCAGCCCGAAACGCAGCCGTCCATCCGGGCCGCGATCGAACCGCGCCCCCAGCGCCAGCAGCTCGTAAATTCTTCCCGGGCCTTCACTTGTAAGGATGCGAACGGCCTCGGGGTCGGCCAGGCCGTCGCTGGCCGCCATGGTATCGGCCGCGTGCTGGCTGGGGCTGTCCCCGGGGCCGAGCGCCACGGCGATGCCGCCCTGGGCCCAGGCGCTGGCACTGTCGGCGAGAGTCTCCTTGGTGAGCACTACGGCCCGACGCCCTTCGGAAGCCAGCCTCCATGCGGTCCAGAGGCCTGCGATGCCCGTGCCGATGATCACGGGGCGGGGGGGAGTCATGGGGGAAATATATGGGAGGGCGGTAGGGCGGTAAGGCGGACGGGCGGTCCCACGGTCCGCCGGTCCGCCTACGTCCTCACCTTCACCAGCAGCCAGAGCCCCGCCATCGCGAAGACGATGTTCGGGATCCAGGCAGCCACGATCGGGTCCACGACCCCGCCCGCTCCCACCGCCTTCATGATCTGGGTGATGAGCAGGAAGAGCACCGTCGTCCCCAGGCTGATCGCCACGCCGATCGCCGCGCCGGCCCGCGGGTTGGTGACCGCCAGCGGCGCCCCGAAGATCGCGATGATGAAGCAGGTGACCGGGATCGCCACCTTGAGGGCCTGTTCCACCATCAGCTTGTTGGCGTCGTTCCCGGAGCGGCGAAGCGCCTCGATGTACCGGCCCAGCTCGGAGTAGCGCATCTCGTCCGGGGCCTTCGCCTCTGCCAGCAGGTCCGCCGGCGACTGGGTGAGGGCCCGGAGCCGCATGGTGCGAAAGCTGAACATGGCCTGTCTGCCGGGGCCCGCGATCACCCGGCTGGCACCGTTCCGCACCCGCCAGCCGCGGGAGGAGTCGTCCCAGCTCGCACTGTCCGCCGTGATCACCAGTCCCGGATACGCCTCACTGGAGCCCTCACGCTCGAACAGCACCTGCTTGAGCTGCCGGTTGGCCACGTCGAGCGAGCGGATGGTGTACACCCAGCCGAGGTCGCCGCGATAGACGAAGTTGTAGCGGGTCCGGGTGGGACGCACCGCCTTCGCCTTCTGCAGCTCCATCTGCTTCGCGGTGGCTCCAGGGGCCAGCTCGCCCACCACGAACGCCAGGCCCGAGGCCAGGGCGGCCGCGACGAAGACCGGCAGCATCAGCCGGTGGAAGCTCTGGCCTCCCGCCTTCGCGGCCGTGAGCTCGGAGTATCGTCCCATGGCCCCGACCGTGAACACGGTGGCGAAGAGGACCGCCGCCGGCATCACGATGAACATGTTCTCCGGGATGGAGTACACGTAGCTCCACGCGATCTCCCGCATGGTGAGCCCGCGGTCGAGCAGCCGGTTCAGGGTGTCCGTCAGGTTGATCATGATGGAGACGATGGGGAAGCCGAGCGCGGTCAGGACGAAGATCCGCACCCAGCTCGAGAGCACGTAGCGGTCCAGCGTGCTGAGCGCCCTCACGCCGATTCCTTCCGCAGGCCGAGCCGGCTGACGGCGG
>DATCXX010000259.1:0-2647 GCA_036565615.1 Gemmatimonadales bacterium
CGGCGGCATCGGGCAGCCGGTCGGCGCCCTCGGGAGTTTCCACCTCCGGTGGTCCGGTCACCGCCCGGAGCGCCACCGGCAGCCCGGCGGCACGGGCGGCGCGATACCCGGCCGCGTGGGTCCGGCCCATGAAGCCGAACCCGATGATGCCGATGCCCAGCGGGTGGTTCGCTGCCGTCACCGGAGCACCGTCTCCAGGAAATCCCGCGCCCGGCTGATCTCGGCGAGCCGGTCGGGACCGGATTCCCGCTCGATGACCAGCGCCGTCACCTGGGGGCAGCCGCGCAGCGCGCTCAGGAGGGCGGCCCAGTCCACCGCCCCCTCTCCCACCGGCACTTCGGTCCCCCAGGTTCCCTCTTCACGCGCCGGCAGGGCGTCCTTGATGTGGACCTGGACCACCCACGGCGCCAGGGCGCGAAGCGCGGCCACCGGATCGCCGCTGCCGTAGAGGATCAGGTTGCCGGGATCGAAGTTGACGCCCACCCGCTCGCGCGCGAGCGCCTCCAATGCGCGCGACAGGGTGCGGGCACTCTCCTGTCCGGTCTCCAGCGCCACCTGGGCGCCCCGCTCACCGAAGACGCCGGCGAGCTCGCGGAGCCGGCCGATCACGATGTCCCAGCGGGCGTGGCGCGGGTCTTCGGGGAGAAACCCGGCGTGAAAACTGACCAGGCCGATCCCCAACTCCTCCGCGATCCGGGAGAGCTCCTTCGCGGCGGCGCGATTGGCCGCCCAGGTCGAGTCGGGCGTCACCCCGCCGGTCTCGCGAATGGAGCGAAGGGAGGAATAATCTTCCCCCTCCATCGCCATCATCCCCGATGCCAGCATCAGCCCGGCGTCCCGGCAGCTCCGGCGCACGTCCTCCACGCCCATGATGCCGAGCCGGATCGGATCCAGGGCGAGCTGCACCGCGGACACCCCGGTAGCGCGGGCCCGTTCGGCGAGCGTCCGCGCATCCGGCGGCAGAAGCGACCAGGAGCAGACCCCGATGAGCCACGTTCCGGCCACGCCGACCTCCGTTGGTGTGGTCTATCCGGCGGCACTAGAATAGGAGACCCGCTCCAGGAGACCGCCATGCCCGAGTCGCTGAGCCGCAGGGACTTCCTCAGCCGGGCCTCGGGGGCGGCGGCCGGCGCGCTCCTGGCCGGTTGCCTTCCGCACCCCGCGGCGGCCCAGCCGGTCCAGGCGCCGTTCAAGATATCCCTCGCGCAATGGTCGCTGCACCGGACCCTGCGGAGCGGGCAGCTCGACCATCTCGACTTTGCCCGCACCGCCCGGCGGGACTTCGGGCTCGAGGCCGTCGAGTACGTCAACACGTTTTTCAAGACCAAGGCCGCCGACGCCGGCTACCTGGCGGAGATGAACCGGCGGGCCGCGGATCACGGGGTCTACCAGCACCTGATCATGATCGATGCCGAGGGGGCGCTCGGGGATCCCGACCCCGCGCAGCGCCGCACCGCGGTCGAGAACCATCACCAATGGGTCGAGGCCGCCGCGACGCTGGGCTGCGCCACCATCCGGGTGAACGCGGAGAGCAAGGGGACCTGGGAGGAACAGCAGAAGCTCGCCGCCGACGGATTGCGCCGGCTCACCGAATACGGCGCCTCCCGCAACATCAACGTCATCGTGGAAAACCACGGCGGGCTCTCCTCCAACGGCACCTGGCTGTCCGGGGTCATGAAGCTGGTGGATCACCCCCGCTGCGGGACCCTTCCCGACTTCGGCAACTTCTACGAATACGACCGCTACCAGGGGGTCACCGACATGATGCCCTGGGCCAAGGCGGTCAGCGCCAAGTCCTACGATTTCGATGCGACCGGGGAGGAAACCACCCTCGACTTCCGCCGCTTCCTCCGGATCGTGACCGGGGCCGGGTTCCGGAGCTGGATCGGGGTGGAGTACGAAGGGAACCGGCTCCCGGAGCGGGAGGGCATCACCCGGACCATCGCGCTGCTGGAGCGGGTCCGGGCCGAGCTGGCGGGTTAGGGCATCCGGGTCGACTGCGAGGCCAGCAGCCGCCAGGTCCCGTCCCGGTAGGCATGCACGGTGGTGACCCGCAGCATCACGTCGAACGCGGTGCCCTCGAGCGACCCCTGCGCCGAGACGACCCCGGTTCCGATCGCCAGCTCCCCCACCAGGCGATACGACAGCGACACCGGGGTGAGCGCCCGGTACACCGTCCGGCGCGCCCCGATCGCGGCCAGGTGGCTCTGCTTGGTCTCCACCATCGCGTTGGAGTGGGTGTAGGACAGCCCGTCGTCCAGCATCGGACGGAGCGCGGCGGTATCCGCGCGCACCATCGCGGCGAAACGGCGGCCCTCCGCCTGGCGGAGCGCCTCCACCGGATCGCCCTGCCGGGTGCCGGGCAGCAGCAGCAGGGCCAGGACGGCGGCCTTCACAGTCGTCATGATCTCACCACCAGTTGAACGGGAATGCCGCCGTTGCTCGAGCTCCAGCGGACGGCGACCGGGAGGCCGGTCTCGGCCAGCAACCCGGCGTCGGCGGAAAGCAGGGCGACCGACCACGCCGCCCAGTGTTCGCGCACCACCGCTCCGAATCCGCGATAGAGATCGCGCAGCGCGCGCCGGTCTCCCACCCGGACCCCGTAGGGAGGGTTGCTGGCCAGCAGTCCGGTGGCGGCGGGCGGCCG
>DATCXX010000297.1:0-2693 GCA_036565615.1 Gemmatimonadales bacterium
GCCGCCGCCGGGAGATCGCGGTCCGCATCGCGCTGGGCGCCGGGCGCCGCCGGCTCCTGCGCCAGCTGCTCACCGAGAGCTCGCTGCTCGCCCTCCTGGGCGGCGGGGCCGGCCTCCTGGTCGCGCGTTTCGGGGGAGGAGTGCTCCAGCGCGCCCTGCTGCCCGGGGTGGACTGGTCCACCGTGCCGCTGCTCGATTCCCGGATGCTGCTGTTCGCCGGGGCGATGGTGGTGATCACTGGGCTGTTGACCGGCCTCATCCCCGCTTGGCACGCCGGGCGCACCGATCTCACCGTGTCGCTCAAGGCCGGCGGGCGGGAGGGAAGCCGTTCCCGCGCCCGGGTGCAGACCGGGCTGCTGGTGGCCCAGGCCGCGATGGCGGTCATGCTGCTGGTGGGTGCGGGCCTGTTCCTCCGGAGCCTGCGCAATGTCCACTCGGTGGATCTGGGCTACGATCCCTTCCGCATGATCGTGGTCCAGCCGATCATGCGAGGCGAGCGGCTCACCCGTCCGGAGCGCGGCGCGCTGGCCCAGCGCCTGCTCGACCGGGCCCGGGCCACGCCCGGGGTGGAGAAGGCCACGCTGACCTTCGGGGTTCCGTTCTGGCGGAGCAACACGACTGATCTGTTCCTGCCGGGTCGCGACTCGCTCACCGGCCTGGGCGCGTTCTACCAGAACGCCGTGGCGGAGGACTACTTCGATGCCACCGGCACGACCATTCGCCGGGGCCGGCCGCTGACTCTGGCGGACCGGTCCGGGCCCGCGCAGGTCGCAGTGGTCAGTGCGACCCTGGCTGAAAAGCTCTGGCCCGGTCGCGACCCGATCGGCCAGTGCGTCAAGGTCAACGCGGACACCATGCCCTGCACCTCGGTGGTCGGAGTTGCCCGGGACGTTCGCTGGGGCAGTCTCGGCGACAACGACCGGATGCAGATCTACCTGCCGATGAATCTCGAGGATTCCGGCTGGCTGTTCATCCGGACCGCCGGCAATCCGGCCCGCCTGGTCGAGCCGCTCCGCCGGGAGCTTCAGCGCGTCATGCCGGGGGCCGCCTACGTCAACGTGCGCGGGGTGAGCAAGACCCTCGACTTCGTGCTCCGGCCCTGGCGGCTCGGCGCCACGATGTTCACCCTGTTCGGCGGGCTCGCGCTCGTGGTGGCGGCCGTGGGACTGTACGGCGTCATCGCCTACAGCGTGACCCAGCGCACCCACGAGATGGGGGTGCGCGCCGCGCTCGGCGCAAAACGGGGGGATCTGCTTCGCCTGGTGGTGGGCGAAGGCCTCCGCATCACCCTCATCGGCATCGTCCTCGGCGCCGCGGCCTCGCTCGCCGCCGGAAAGTTCCTCGCCTCCCTCCTCTTCGGCGTTTCGGCCAGCGATCCCGGCACCTTCATTCTGGTGGCCGTCGTGCTGCTGGGCGTGGCGGGGCTCGCCAGCGTCATCCCGGCCTGGCGTGCCGCGCGGGCCGATCCCACCTCGGCACTCCGGGCCGATTCGTGAAACGTCTGCCCGGCGCCCGCCTTCTCTTCGGCCTCGCCGGACGGCGCGCGCCGGTCGAGCAGGAAATCGATGCCGAGCTGGAATTCCATTTCCGAACCGAGGTGGAAGCGCTGGTGGCCGCCGGACGTTCGCCGGAGGAGGCGGAGGCCGAAGCCCGGCGCCGGTTCGGCGACCTGCGGCGCACCAGAGCCGAGCTGGCGCGCATCGACCAGGGACAACGGGCCAGGGAGCGACGGGTGAGCCGACTCGAGGATCTGCGCCAGGATGCCTCCTATGCGCTCCGGGGATTCCGGAGGCAGCCCGGATTTGCGCTTGCGGTGGTGCTCACTCTCGGAATAGGCATCGGCGCCAACGCGGTGATGTTCGGGCTGCTGGACCGGCTGCTGCTTCGCCCTCCCGCGCACGTCGTCGACGCGGGGAGCGTGCTGCGGTTTCAGCTCACCGAATCGGACGCCGGGATCTCCGAATCGTGGACCAACGAGAGCATGGCCTGGCGGACCTACCTGGATCAGCGGGATCACGCCGGCTATTTCGCTGCGGTGGCTGCCTATTTCACCCAGCCCGAGATGCCGGTGGGGCGGGGCGAAGGCGCCGGCAGGGCGCGGGTGACCCTGGCCACGCCCTCCTACTTCGGCCTGCTGGGTGTCCAGCCGGCCCGGGGGAGATTCTACGGCGACGCAGAGGACCGCCCCGAAGCGCCCGAAGCGGTCGCGGTGGTGAGCTGGCATTACGCGGAACGGGCGCTGGGCGGCGCCGGTGAGGCTTTGGGAACCCGGCTCTTCCTGGGGAGTCGGTCCTACCTCGTCATTGGGGTAACGCCCAAGGGGTTCAATGGGGTGGACCTCGACGCGGTGGACGCCTGGATTCCCTTCCACGCCGGCGCGCCCGACATCGTGGGCCGGAGCGGCGAGTGGCGGGACACCTACAACTGGCAGTGGCTCAAGTTCCTGGCCCGGCTCAAGCCGGGAATCACCCGGGAGCGCGCCTCCGATGAAGCCACCAGGACCCAGCGGGCCGCGGTCGAAAAGATTCCCAACGTCGATCACCGCGCCACCGCCGAGCTGGTTCCGCTCCGCGGATTCGACCGGAAAGCGGTGTCCCACGCCCGGGAGCGGGTCGCCATCTGGCTCGCCAGCGTCGCCTTCGTGGTGCTGCTGATCGTCTGCGCCAACGTCGCCAACCTGCTGCTGGCCCGGG
>DATCXX010000302.1:0-2150 GCA_036565615.1 Gemmatimonadales bacterium
GAATCGGTGGGACTCCGGCTCGGGACCATCACCACCCGGGCGGGCCGGCGGGGACAGCCCGGCCTGGTGCTGGAACAGCGGCCCGCCGGCGGCACCCTCGCACCCCACGAGGGGCGCGTAAGCCTGGTGATCAGCAACTGACTCCGACCCGGGAGCTCTCGTGAGCGTTCGCATCGCACCCTCCGCCCTCTCGGCCGACCTGGGCCACCTCCGCGAACAGATCGCCGAGATCGAGCGCGGCGGCGCCGACTGGGTGCACGTGGATGTGATGGACGGGTGCTTCGTCCCCAACCTGACCTTCGGGGCGCCCCTGATCCGGACCCTCAAGAAGCTCACGACCCTGCCGCTCGACGTCCATCTCATGGTGGAGCAGCCCGAGAAGTACATCGACGATTTCGCCGCCGCCGGCGCCGCCGTGTTCACCTTCCATCCCGAGGCCACCATCCACGTGCAGCGGCAGCTGGCCCGGGTCCGGGAGCGCGGCATGCGCGCCGGGCTGGCACTCAACCCCGGAACGCCGGTCGCCCTGATCGAGGACGTGGTGGATGATCTCGACCTCGTGCTGGTAATGTCGGTGAATCCAGGGTTCGGCGGGCAGCGTTACATTCCAGCAGCGACCGGCAAGATCCGGAAAGTCCGGGCGCTGCTGGATTCCCGCGGGAGCCCGGCGGTGCTCGAAGTGGACGGCGGGATCACGGTGGAGACCATCCGCCAGGCCTGGGAGGCGGGCGCCGGAACCTTTGTGGCCGGAACCGCGGTGTTCGGGGAATCCGATCCCGCCGCGGCGATCACCCGGCTGCGCCAGGCCTGTGCTACGGCAGTCTGAAGAGGAGAGCGATGTCGAAACAGTCGAAGCAATGGATGTGGGTCGGTGTCATCGTCCTCGGGCTCGCGCTCGGCGCCGGGGCGCTGGTGGCGTTCGGCCCCAAGATCGAGGGCATCGAAGTGGGTCGGCGGGCACCCGACTACACCGCGGTCCGGCTCGGCACCCAGGATTCGGTCTCGCTGCACCAGGCCAGCGAAGGCAAGGTGACCCTGGTGAACATCTGGGCCACCTGGTGCATTCCCTGCCGGGCCGAAATGCCGGCCATGGAGCAGCTCTATAAGGAGCTCGGGCCCAAGGGCCTCCGGATCATCGCGGTGAGCATTGACGACGGGAATCCGCAGGACGTGGCGTCGTTCGTCAAGGAGCTGGGCCTCACCTTCGACATCCTCCACGACCAGAGCGGAGACATCCAGCGGGTCTATCAGACCACCGGCGTTCCCGAGAGCCTGCTGCTCGACAAGGACGGCGTGATCGTGAAGAAAGTCATCGGGGAGCATCCCTGGAGCTCGACCTCCAACCGGAGCCTGGTGGCCAATCTCCTCGGTGGCAACTAGCCGCGTCCTGGGCATCGAGACCAGCTGCGACGAAACTTCTGCGGCCGTCCTCCGGGTAGAGGATGGCCGGCCGGTCCTCGACAGCCTGGTCATCCTCTCCCAGGACATTCACCGGGTCTTCGGCGGGGTGGTTCCCGAGCTGGCCAGCCGGGAACACCTGCGGACCATCGGCCCGGTGGTGGACCGCGCCCTCGCCGAGGCGGGGATCGGCCTCCGTCAGCTCGATGGCATCGCGGTCACCGCCGGGCCCGGGCTGATCGGGGCGCTGCTGGTGGGGCTCATGTATGCCAAGGGTCTCGCCTGGAGCCTGGACACTCCTCTGATCGGGGTGCATCACCACGAAGGCCACCTGTTCGCCCCCGCCCTCGACCATCCCGACCTCGCGCCCCCCTTCGTCGCGCTCCTGGTGAGCGGCGGGCACACCATGCTGCTGGATGTGCCGGCCTGGGGTGACTATCGCCTCCTGGGCGAAACCCAGGACGACGCGGCGGGCGAGGCGTTCGACAAGGTGGGGAGTCTGCTCGGACTCGGCTATCCTGCCGGGGCCCAGGTCGAGCGGCTGGCGCGCGAGGGACGGAGCGGTCGCTTCGATTTTCCCCGCCCGATGCTCCGGGAGGGATACGCCTTCTCCTTCAGCGGACTCAAGACCGCCGTGCTCCGCGCGGTGCGGGCCAGCGACGACCTGGCGCGCGATCGCGCCGACCTGGCTCGCGGCTTTCAGGATGCCGCGATCGAGGTGCTGGTGGAGAAGACCGCCCGGGCCACCCTGG
>DATCXX010000315.1:0-3374 GCA_036565615.1 Gemmatimonadales bacterium
TGGCGGATCCCGCCGCGGGCGAGCACCTCGAACCCCTCGCCGACCTGGTGAACCTTGCCCGGTTCGGTCCGGCCGGAGTGGCCGAATCGGCCGCCGACGAAGCTTGGCGTCACTGCGCGGCGGTCGATCTGATCGTGCGGCGCAGGATCGGCCTGCCGCGCCGAATCCGCCATCGCCTCGGCCCCCGATCCCTGGTCGGGTGAGGGTGGACGCGAAGATCAGGAGGCGGGTGCGGTGGGAGGCGCCAGGGAGACCTGCGCCGATGGCGTGGCCGTGGGCAGCACGACTCGCGGCTCCCCGTCATCGCCGGTCCCCTGATCCTGGCCGGATTCCCCGCTGTCGACCGCGCCTCGGATGCACAGCGAGGACGACCAGGCGACGGTCGATGGTTGCCCCAGCGCGACCACCACGCCGACCTTGAAGCAGTAACCGGTCCCGGCCTCCAGTCCGCCGACCGTGAACGTGGTGCTGCCGCTGTCCATGGTGGTCAGCGTGGGCTGGCCGGGGGAGCGCTGGAGCACCATCGGGTAGCCGGTCTCGCGTGGCAGCTTCCAGGCCAGTGTCACGGTCGTCCCGCTGTCGGTGACGAGCCTGAGGGTGCGGGGGCGCGCGGCGTCGATCCTGGCCGGATCGATCCTGGCCGGGCTCTGGGTCGCCGGGGGCCCCGAGGTCGGATCGGGGTCCGGTTCCGTGGTGGATATCCCGCTTGTGGCCGGGAGCGCCGGCAACGTCGGGTCGCCCAGGCCGTCCGTCGGGACGATGGGGCGAAGCCGGGCGCTGGGCGCGGCCCCACCATGGGTGACGGCCGCCGCCACGCCGCCGATGCCCAGCAACAGGACGAACCCCAGCATCGCCGAGACGACCAGCCTGCCGTGATTACCGGAGACCTCCGTGCCGGGCGGAGGCGCGGGGGGGCCCGGCGGAGGCGCTGGGGAGGGCATGGCAGATGGGCTCGGTGATGCCTCCGCCGGTGGGGGTGCCCCCGGGCGGGATGGCGCCGCTGATGGCGCTACCGCGGATGGTGCTTGCGGATGCGGTGCCAGTGGATGCGGTGCCAGTGGATGCGGTGCCGGTGGAGGCGGTGCGGGCGGATGCGGTGCGGGTGGAGGCGGTGTCAGAGGGGTCCTGGCGGCGGGAGCGGTGCTGAGGTGCTGGTCAAGAACGTTTCCTCCGGCTTCGGCGAGGGGCCAGACGCGCTGACCGGGTGCGCTGGGCCGCTCGATGGTCCAGATCAACCCCTCGTCCCGCGCGGGCGCCGGGCCTGGATTCGTAAGGGCCGGGTCGGTCACGACCAGACCGTTCTCCGCCTGGAGTTCCTGCAAGCGAAGGGCGAAGGCGAGGGCCGTGGGTCGCCGGTCGGGCTGCTTGGCCATCGCCTCTCCGATGGCGGTCAGCACCGACTGGGGCACATCGGGCCGGGTGATGACGGGGGGCTCCTCGCTGAGCACCATCAGCACGAACTGTGCCAGCGACGGCTGCCCGGCGAGCTGGAACGCCGGCCGTCCGGCGAGCAGCTGATAGAGCGTCGAGCCCAGCGCGTACACATCGGCTGCGGGTCCGGCTGGCCGGCCGCTCAGCACCTCCGGAGCGATGTGGGTCGGCCTGGGTGCCTGGGCCCCGGCCGTGGCGATGTCCATCAGCCGTGCGATGCCGAAGTCGGCCAGGGACGGCGCGCCGTACAAGGAGAGCAGGATGTTCCTCGGCTTGACGTCCCCGTGTATGACCCCGGCTTCGTGGGCGGCGGCCAGCGCGTCGCCGATCTTCGCGCCGACGCGCAGGACCTCTCGCGGGTGCAGTGGCCCAAGGCGGCTCAGCCGGTCACCGAGCGACCCGGCCTCGTAGAACTCCGTGGCGATGTACGGTCGCTTCGACTTGGTGAACCCGGTGTCCAGCACGGTGACCACCCCGGGATGTCCGGTGAGCCGCTCCGCGAGCCTGATCTCCCGGACCAGCCGTTTGAGGTCGCGTTTCCCGACCCGCTCGACGGACAACACCTTGAGCGCCACCACCCGGTCGGCCACGCTGTTCTGCTGGGCCCGGTAGACGACTCCGAAACGGCCCTGTCCCACCTTCTCGATGATGGTGTAGCCGTTCACCTCCTCGATCGTCGGTATGTCCGCGGTCATCCCGACTCCGTCCGCGGGACGGTCACTCGATCCTCGCCGGAGAACCGCCCTCGTTCGTGCCGTACACGTCGTCCTCTTCGTCCTCCATCAGGGATTTGAGGCGATCCTGTTGCTGCTCCTGCTGGGGCATGCCGCCCATCATGGGAGGGATCATCCCCATGGGCATGCCGCCGGCACCGGGCGCCCGCAAGGCGGCACCGACGCCGCCGCCGGCGCCGATGGCACTGCCGGCACCCACAGCCTGCCCGCTGATCGGCGTGGGCGTGGGAAGCGGGCCTCCCAAACCGCCGGTGTTGCCCGTGCTGACATTGGTGAACGGCGGCGGGTTGCCTGGGCCGGTGAAGTCGGCGAGCTTGGTGGGGTCGGTCAGGGTCGGATCGGCGAATGAGGGGGTCTGCCCGAGCCCGGTTGCAGGTTGGCCGGCGCTCGGTAGGCCGAGATCGGGAGCGCTGGCGGCGCCGCCCAGGTCTGGGACAGTGGGGGTCTGCGGGACGTTCGGTAGTCCCTGGCCTGGGCCGGGCAGGTCCGCGCCGGTCGTGGGAAGGCCTGCCGGCGGGTCGCCCGGTTGGCCTGCGGATGGCAGCGAAGGCGGGCCGGAAAAGGTGGGGACACCTAAGCCGGGGTCCGGCGAGCCGGCTGCCAGGTCCGGTCCGCCGAAGGGACTGGACCCTGGAAAGTGGGAATTCAGACCCGCTAGCTGTGTTAGCGGCTGCGAGCCGTTGCCACCGGGGACCGGAAGCGGGAGGAACGATGAGGCGGTATCGAGGGGTTTCGGTAACTTCAGGTCCAACGTTTCCGGCATGTGGTCGTAAGCCTCCCCCATGAAGCCGTTGAACTGCTGGAGGTGATAGACGGCCAGTGCGTGCGCGTTGCTGACGCCGCCGAGGACGTTATCGACGGTGTCGTCTATCGAGTAGTTGCCGACCCTCGGGACGTTGTCGCGGAACCATGGGAGCACCTCCTCGCCGTACCACACCGCAATGCTGCCGATCAGGCCGGCCGTTCCCGCCAGAGTGATCAGGCTGTCGTGCAGCTTGTCCAGCGCCTCCAGCACCTTGGGCGCGGTCTCTCCGCCGAGATTCTCGGCGATCCGTCCGCTCTGCTGGTGCAGCACCTCGGCTGAGGCCGAACAGGCTTGGGCGATCTTCTGGTAGCTGTCCCCCGCCTTTGTCACGTTTCCCGGGTTCGTCGCTTGCAGCAACTCGACGATATCGCCGCTTTTCTTCGGCTCGCCCCCATCGGGAGTAG
>DATCXX010000320.1:0-6822 GCA_036565615.1 Gemmatimonadales bacterium
GATCCCGCCGCTCTGTTGTTCACCCTTGGGGTGACCCTCGCCGCCGGCGTGCTCTTCGGGGTGGCGCCGGCGGTTCGCGCCTCCCGACTGGATCCGCTCGAGGGCCTCCGGGAAGGCGGACGCGGCGGCACCTCGCGAGGCGCGCGGGGCCTGAGCCACGGATTCGTGGTTGCGCAGATCGCCCTGTCGCTGATCCTGCTGGTCGGCGCAGGGCTCCTGCTGCGAAGCTTTCAGCGCACCCTGAAAGTGGACCCGGGGTTCCGGCCCGAGAACGTCCTGACCGCGCGGGTCCAGCTCCCCTGGCCCAAGTACGGAAACGACACGGTGGTCCGGGTGTTCCAGAGCCGGCTGCTCGAGTCGGTGCGATCCCTCCCCGGGGTACATCAGGCCGGGCTGGTCAACCGGGTGCCGTTCAGCCGCGGCAACCCGCAGCAAAACCTCTATGTGGAAGGGCAGCCTCCCAGGCCGGGGGATGCCGTTCCGGTCGTCAATGCCCGGGCGGCCTCGCCCGGGTACTTCGAGGCGATCGGCACGCCCATCCTGCGGGGCCGTGGCATCCTGCCGAGCGATCAGGCCGGCGCGCCCCTGGTCGCCGTGGTGGATGAAACGCTGGCCCGGCAGTACTGGCCCGGCGGCGATCCGATTGGCAAGCGGATTCGCACCAGCGCAGACACTACCGCGCCCTGGCTGACCATCGTGGGCGTCGTACCCAACGTGAAGCACGCCAGCCTGCGGGAGCGGGCCAACTTCGAGATGTACCGGTCGATCTCCCAGAGCCCGACCTGGTCCCCCTATCTCGTGCTTCGGAGCGGTGGCGATCCTCAAAGCCTGGTGGCCGAGCTGCGGCGGCGGGTCGCCGAGCTGGATCCCACGCTCCCCGTTTCCGATGTGCACACCATGGAGGGGGCGATGGCCGAATCGCTGAGCGTCGCCCGCCTCACCAACGCGCTGCTCACCGGGTTTGCCGGGCTCGCGCTGCTGCTGGCGGTCATCGGGATCTACGGGGTGATGTCGCTCAACGTGAACGGCCGCCTGAGCGAGTTCGGGGTACGGCTGGCGCTTGGCGCCTCGCCCGGCAACGTGCTGCGCATGGTCATGCGGCAGGGCCTGCTGCTGGCCGTCCTCGGTCTCCTGCTCGGGGTGGCCGGCGCATTCTGGCTGACCCGGCTCCTCGGATCGCTGCTGTTCGAGGTGAGCCCGTTGGACCCGGTCACGTTCCTGACCGTGGGAGGCCTCCTGACCCTGGCGGCGACGCTGGCCTGCTATGTCCCCGCCCGCCGTGCCACCCGGGCGGACCCGATCGCCGCGCTGCGACGGGACTAGGCGCTCTTCAGCTCCCGGCGGGGACGGCATCCCTTGCCGTCATGCGCCCCGGTCATGCCCCACGCGATGATCTGCCGGATGATCGGCAGCAGACCGGCACCCCGTTCGGTCAGGGTGTACTCCACCTTCGGAGGCACCACCGGAAACTGCTTGCGATGGATGAAGCCTCGCTTCTCCAGTTCCTTGAGCTCACGGCTCAGAATGCGGGGAGTGACCGGAGTGCCGAGACCGGCCGGCACCAGCGACCGGCGCAGCTCGCCGTAGCGCCGGGGTCCGCGATGCAGGTCCCAGAGAATGCGCAGCTTGTACTTGCCTCCCAGCAGCTGGTCGAAGGCGATCAGGGGGCAGAGGCGAAGGGCGTCGGGACGCATGGGGACCTCGGGGCGCCGGTTCCGGACCCAGGTACGATTGCGCATATAGTATCACTTTTGTCCGTACTTGCAATATCGTACCGCAAGCCTGAAGTTGGGCCGTGGATCGAACCCCACTTCAGGAGAGGGTGCCATGAGCGGGATCCCCGTGAGCGGCTCGCCGGACCAGGAGTTGATCCCCGCCGAAATCGAACTGGCCCTGGGGTATCTCGAGGAAGGCGCCAAGGGGGTGGCGCAGGCGGTGCAGGGGCTCAGCGAGGAACAGTGGGTCTATCGCTCCGCGCCGGGGCGCTGGTCGATCGCGGAGATTCTGGAACACCTGGCGCTGCTCGAGGAGCTGTTCGGCACCACCATCGTGTCCCGGCTGGACGACGGGTCCGCCGCCCCGGCGAATCGCCCCCCGGCGGTGGAGGACGCTCGGCTCCGGGCGCTGGTCTCGGACCGGTCGGTCTCGGTGGTCGCGGCGGGACGCGCGTCGCTCGCCAAGGCCCCCCGGTCGATCACCCCGACCGGCGCGTGGTCCCCGGAGGAATCGCTGCAACGCTTCCGGGCCGGCCGGGTGCGCACCGCGGAGTTTCTGCGGCGCTCGACCGGTCTCCGCCGGCGCTGGATGGAGCATCCGGCGCTGGGCACCCTGGACGGCTATCAGTGGGTCCTGTTCGTCGCGGCGCACAGCGTCCGCCACACCAAGCAGATTCTCGAGCTCCAATCGGAGCCGGGATTCCCGGGCCGGGAACGAGGTTATTTTGCCGAGCCCTCGGAAACCGCCGAGTTTTCCGTCGAAAGCTGAGGGCGGATCCTGGTCTTGGGAGTAACAATGTCGTTACAATCGACGGGCTCGAAGCCGCGGCACTTTTCCGCTCTCGTCGCGGTGCTCCTCGGGCTCGGATGCAGCAAGCCGGCAGCGTTTGCCCCCCCTCCGTCGGAAGTTGCGGTCATCGAGATCGCGCCCCACCGGATCGAGCAGGTCTTTGAATTCCCCGGCAACGTCGAGGCGTCCCGGAGTGTCGAGGTGCGGGCGCAGGTCGGCGGGGTGATCAAGTCCCGGCCCTTCCATGAGGGTCAGCTGGTCAAGGCCGGCGAGGTGCTCTACCGGCTCGATCAGACCGCGTATGAAGCGGACTGGCGCGCCGCCCGGGCCCGGCTGGCGGAGGTCGAAGCCCGGGCGGCGAATGCCCAGCAGACGCTGGCGCGCTATGCCGCGCTGCTCAAAGACAACGCGGTGTCCCGGCAGGATTACGACAACGCGGCCTCCCAGGCGCAGCAGGCGCAGGCGTCGGTCGAAGAGGTGCGCGGGATCGCGGACCGGGCCAAGAAAGACTTCGACGACACGGTGGTCCGGGCCGAGCTCACCGGGAGGGTCGGGAAGGCCCTGCTCGAGGTGGGCGCCCGGGTGCGGGGGCCGGAGGACGTGCTCACCACGATCGACGTGCTCGATCCCATCTACGTCACCTTCCGGCCGTCCGCCCAGCAGCAGCTCGCCTGGCGGCGGGATCCCCGCACCAGCGCCCTGCTCCGGCCCGGAGGCCCGCTCAGCTTCGAGGCGCTCCTCCCCGACGGGGCGCCTGCGCCGGTCAGGGGGCGGCTCGATTTCATCGACCCGGTCGTGGACCCCGCCACCGGCACCCAGCTGCTCCGGGCCGAGTTCACCAACCGGGACCGCCTGCTGGTCGCCGGACAATTCGTCCGGATCCGCATGCACGGCCTGGTGCGGGACAGCGCCATCGTGATCCCGCAGCGCGCCGTCATCCTCCAGATGGGGCGGCAGACCGTGTACCTCGTCGCGGGGGATTCGGTGGTGGCCCGCGACGTCGTCGCCAGCGGCTGGACCGGCGATCAATGGCTGATCGAGCAGGGTCTCGCGCCCGGTGACAAGGTCATCGTGGATGGCATTCAGAAAGTCGGGCCGGGGGCCAAGGTGAAGCCGGTCGCCGCCACGGCCCCGGCAGCCACCGGCACCCCGAAGTGAGCGAGCCCGAACCGGACATCCGCTATTTCTTCATCCGGCGGCCGGTGCTGGCGGCCGTCATCTCGGTCGTGATCACCCTGCTGGGCGCGTTTGCGCTGCTGCGGCTTCCGATCAACCGGTTTCCCCAGATCACCCCGCCGGCGGTTCAGGTCACGGCGGTCTACCCCGGCGCGAACGCCGAAGACGTGGCCCAGGCGGTGGCGGCGCCGATCGAGCAGCAGCTCTCCGGCCTGGAGGGCATGCTGTACTACCAGTCGGCCAATTCGAGCAGCGGGGTCATGTCGCTCTCGGTGTATTTCGACATTGCCCGCGACCAGGATCTGGCGGCGATCGAGGTGCAGAACGCGGTCAAGCTCGCCGAGCCGCAGCTCCCCGAAGAGGTGCGCCGCAACGGCATCGTCATCCAGAAGACCAACACCAACATTCTGATGGTCGTCTCGCTGGTGTCGGACGATCCGCGCTACGATGCGCTGTACCTGAGCAACTACGCCAAGCTGTACGTCGAGGACGAGCTCAAGCGGCTTCCCGGGGTCGGCAGCGCGCAGGTCTTCGGCGGCTCCGACTTTTCCATGCTGGTGGGTCTCGATCCCGAGAAGCTGGCCCGGCTCGGCCTCACGGTGGACGACGTGGCCCGGGCGGTCCGGGAGCAGAACACCACCAAACCTGCGGGCCGGCTGGGGCGGGAGCCGGCGCCGAAGGGAACCCAGCTCACCCTGCCGGTCACCACCAGCGGCCGGCTGGCGACCGCCGAGGAGTTCGGCAACATCATCCTTCGGGCCCGGCCCGACGGATCGCTGGTGCGGGCGCGCGACGTCGGAACGGTCCGGCTCGGGGCGCAGAGCTACGACGCGGTCGGCCGGCTGAACGGCCGGCCGACCGCGATCGTCCTGGTGTTCGGCCGGCCCACCGCCAATCAGCTGGAGGTGCGGGACGAGGTCGTCGCGCGGATGGACGAGCTGTCCCGGAGCTTTCCCGCCGGGGTGCGCGCCGAGGTGCCGTTCGACACCACGCCCTTCATTACCGCGTCGATGGAGGAAGTGGTCAAGACGCTGATCGAGGCCATGCTGCTGGTGACGCTGGTGGTGTTCCTGTTCCTGGAGAGCTGGCGCGCCACCGTGATCCCGATCCTCGCGGTGCCGGTGAGCATCATCGGGACCTTTCTCGGGCTCCAGATGCTGGGCTTCACCATCAACACCCTGACGCTGTTCGGGCTGGTCCTGGCCATCGGCATCGTGGTGGACGACGCGATCGTCGTGATCGAGAACGTCGAGCGGATCATGGAGGAGGAGGGGCTGCCGCCCCGGCAGGCGGCCGACAAGGCCATTCGCCAGGTGAGCGGCGCGCTGATCGCGATCGTCCTGTCGCTCTGCGCGGTGTTCGTGCCGGTGGCGTTCATCAGCGGGATCACCGGGGCGCTGTACCGGGAGTTCGCGCTCACCATCGTGATCGCCATCGTGATCTCGGGGATCGTGGCGCTGACCCTGACCCCCGCCCTCTGCGCCCTGCTGCTCCGCCCCACCGGCGGCCCGACCCGGAACCGGTTCTTCCGGGCCTTCAACCGCGGGTTCGACGGGGTGCGGACCCGCTACGTCGACGCGGCGGGGAAGATCGTGGCCAGGCCCCGGGCCGGCCTCGCGGTCTTCCTGGTCATCGTGGGGCTCGCGCTGCTGCTCTACCGCAAGGTTCCGGGCGCCTTCATTCCCGAAGAAGACAAGGGATTCTTCGTCCTGGCGGTCCAGCTTCCCGATGCCGCCTCCCGCCAGCGCACCGAAGAGGTGGTGGCGCGGGTCGAGGGGATCGCACGGGCCGACTCGTCGGTGGAATCGGTCGTCACCCTGGTGGGCCTCGATCTGCTCACCTTTTCCCAGCAGACCAACAGCGCCACCATGTTCGTGCGGGTCAAGCCCTGGGGGGAGCGGAAGCGCAAGGACCAGAGCCTCGAGGCGATCCTCGGGAGAGTCAACGGACAGCTGTTCGGGATCAAGGAAGCCCTGTCGTTCGGATTCAACTTTCCGGAAATCCCCGGACTGGGACGAACCAGCGGGCTGGAGATGAACCTGCAGGCGCGCGCGGGCGGGGATTATCGCGCCTTTGCCCGGATGGCGCAGCAATTTGCCCGGGAGGCCAACGCGCTGCCCGAGATCCAGAATGTGGCCGCGCTGATCCGGGCGGACGTGCCGCAGCTCTACGTCACCGTCAACCAGGACGCGGCCTACGCGCGGGGGGTGGTGCCGGGACAGATCTTCTCCACCCTGCAGGCGATGCTCTCCAATCTCTACATCAACGATTTCAATCTCTCCGGCCGATCCTACCGGGTACAGGCGGAAGCCCTCCCGGAATTCCGGCAACGGCCGGAGGACATCGGCCGGTTCCATGTCCGCAGCGCGAGCGGCGACATGGTCCCCCTGTCCGCGCTGGTCACCTCGGAGATGCGGGGCGGACCCAGCATCATCCAGCGGTTCAACGGGTTTCCCTCGGCGCTGGTGACCGGTCAGCCCAGGCCGGGCAGGAGCTCGGGGGAGATGCTCGACGCGGTGGAGCGGCTGATCGAGACGAAGTATGCCGCGCAAGGCATCGGCTATGCCTACAGCGGCCAGTCCTTCCAGGAGCGGGTGTCCGGCGGCAGCAGCGCGCTGGTCATCGTGCTCGGACTGGTGATGGTCTTCCTGGTGCTGGCCGCCCAGTACGAGAGCTGGTCGATTCCCTTCGCCGTGCTGCTCGGCGTGCCCTTCGGGATCTTCGGCGCGCTCCTGGGCGCCTGGATGCGGGGCATGGCGAACGACGTGTACTTCCAGGTGGGCATGATCGCGGTGATCGGACTCGCGGCCAAGAACGCCATCCTCATCGTGGAATTCGCCAGCGAGCTGCGCGCGGAGGGTCTCCCGGTCCGGGAGGCGGCGATCCGCGCGGCGCGGCAGCGGCTCCGCCCCATTCTCATGACCTCGTTCGCCTTCATTCTGGGCGTGGTGCCGCTGCTGGTGGCGGGAGGGGCCGGGGCGATCAGCCGGCACTCGATCGGCACCGGGGTCTTTGCCGGCATGCTGGTGGCCACCCTGGTGGGGATCTTCTTCATTCCCCTGTTCTTCTCGGTGATCGCGGGGCTGTCGCGGGCACCGGCACCCGCGCCCCGGTCCGTTCCGGCCGAGGAGCCCTCCCGGT
>DATCXX010000326.1:0-2260 GCA_036565615.1 Gemmatimonadales bacterium
CCGCAGTTTCCACACGTGGCTGAACCCCTCGGACATCTGACGACCGCACTCTCCGACCGCTACCGCGTCGAGCGCGAGCTCGGGCAGGGCGCTGCCCAGAAGGGTCAACCACAACAGATGTTTGGGGAGCACGGCCGGAAAGATAGCGTGCGCCCGGTCGCCGGGTATCTTCTGTCTGGTGAGTGACACCCCGCCCCCGCCGGAGTTGCTCGTCCTCCAGACGGCCCTCGCCGATCGCTACTCGATCGAGCGTGCGCTGGGTGCCGGCGGCATGGCCACGGTCTACCTGGCCCACGACCAGCGGCACGATCGCCAGGTCGCCGTCAAGGTGCTTCGCCCCGAGCTCGCCGCGGTCATCGGCGCCCAGCGGTTTCTCCAGGAGATCAAGACCACCGCCAACCTGCAGCATCCCCACATCCTCGGGCTGATCGACTCCGGCGCGGCCCAGGGGCTGCTCTGGTACGTCATGCCGTTCGTCCGGGGCGAGTCGCTGCGCGACCGGCTCCGCGCGGACAAGCAGCTCCCCATCCCGGAGGCGGTGCGGCTCGCCGGCGAGGTCGCCAGTGCGCTCGATTACGCCCACCGCCAGGGCGTGATCCATCGGGACATCAAGCCCGAAAATATCCTCCTGCACGACGGCCATGCTCTGGTCGCCGACTTCGGCATCGCGCTCGCGGCGAGCAAGGCCGGTGGCAGCCGGATGACCGAGACCGGGATGTCGATCGGCACCCCGCAGTACATGAGTCCCGAACAGGCGATGGGGGAGCGCGAGATCACCGCCAGGAGCGACGTGTACTCGCTCGGCTCCGTGACCTATGAAATGCTGGTCGGAGCGCCACCCTTTAGCGGACCCACCGCCCAGTCCATCGTGGCCAAGGTGCTGACCGGCGAGCCGGAGCCTCCGAGCGCCAGCCGGAAAACCATTCCCCCGCACGTCGAAGCTGCCGTCCTCCAGGCGCTGGAGAAACTCCCGGCCGACCGTTTCGGCAGCGCGGCAGACTTCGCGGTGGCCCTCGGCAATCCCGGGTTCACCTCCCCCCGCAGCGCCGCCGGCCTGCGCCGGCCCGCTCCGGTTCCGGTGGGCGCGAGGACCTGGCTCCCCTGGGCCCTGTTGCTCGCCGCGGTCGGGTTCATCGGGTTCGACCAGCTGCGGCCGAGGGCGGCAGCTCCGGGAGCGCCGGTCCAGCGCTTCGACATCCTGCTGCCGGACCATGCGGCCTATGCCGGCAACATCCTGTCGGTGATGGCGTTGTCGCCCGATGGGACGCTGCTGGCGTACAACGGCGAGGACACCACCGGGCACCGGCGCCTCTACCTGCGGGCCCTGGACCGCGCCGAACCGGAGCCGGTCACCGGCAGCGATGGCGGACAGTATCCGTTCTTTTCCCCCGATGGGCGCTGGGTCGGCTTCCGGGTCGGCACCCGGATCGTGCGAGCTCCGGTCACCGGGGGATCGCCGGAGACGATCTGCGAGAGCAAGGGCGCGGCCATCGGCACCTGGCTGGAGAACAACGTCATCGTGATCGCCGATTCGATCGGCCTGCGGCAGTGCGGACCGGGCGGTCAGATGACGACGCTCCTCCCCAGCGGCCCGGCGGAAGTCTTCAATTTCCCGCACGCCCTGCCCGGCGACCGGGGCATCCTGTTCACCGTGCAGCGCGATTCGGCGAGCGAGCTCGCGGTGCTCGATGTGCGAAGCAAGGAGATGACGCCGCTCGGTATCGCGGGAAGCGATCCCCGCTACGTGGAGACCGGGCACCTGGTGTACGCCGGCCCGGACGGCCTGGTGCGCGCCATGGCGTACGACCTCCGGCGCCGGTTGCCCTTGGGAGAGCCCAGCATCATTCCGGAGCCGGTCCAGGTCGACTTTGGCGTGGCCCAGATGGCGGTTTCCCGCAACGGCATCATCGTGCGCGCTCCTTCCTGGACTCGACCGCGCACGCTGGAGCTGGTGGACCGGAGCGGCAGGGCGGAACGATTCCATCCCAGGATCGGGACCTATGAGGATCCGCGTTTCTCGCCCGATGGACGGCGAGTTGCTCTCACGATGGACGGGGGTGTCTGGCTGCTGGACCGGGCCCAGGGTGCGCTGACGCGGCTGTCGCCGGACAGCGGGGCGCGCCGGCCGGCGTGGAGTCACGACGGCACCCGGGTGGGTTATGTGCTGGAGAGGGGCAGGACGACCGACGTGCGGGTGACGAGGGCCGACGGCGGTGGGGCGGCGGTGTCGTTACCGGGCGCGCGCCAGCTCGAGCCCTGG
>DATCXX010000345.1:0-4129 GCA_036565615.1 Gemmatimonadales bacterium
GCCGATCGGGTCGGACCCGCCCCATATCTCGCGGGCGGTGACTTCGTCGACCACCGCCACCGAGGGCGGGGTCGTCAGCTCGGCGGGCGTGAAGAGCCGCCCCCGCATCGGCACGATGTTGGTGGCTTCGAACCACGCCCCGGAGACTTCGGCCAGATCGACATAGCGCGGCTCGGCCGGGTCCCGCCCCGACTCGGTCATCGGCGCCTCGCCGACCATATCGAACATCGCGAACGGCGCCAGGCCGGCCGCCACGACCCCGGGCAGGCTGCCCAGCCGGTCCAGCATCGCGCGCTGGTAGGCGCGCCCGGTCGTCGAATCGAAGCCGAGCAGATCGAGATTGACCGACACCAGCACCGCGCGATCCGCGAGCGCGTCGAGCGACGCGGAGGGCGGACGCTCCGCGACTCGCACGAACACGCTCGAGACGGCGAGAAGCGCGAGCGAGGCGGCGACCTGCACCACCACCAGCGCGCTCCGGAGCCGGGAGCGGCGATACCCGCTGCCCGGCGCGCCGTCCTTGAGGGCTCGGCTGAGATCGGTGCGGGTGGCCCGGAGCGCGGGGGCCAGTCCGAACAGGAGCACGGTGGCCAGGGCGAGGGCCAGGGTGAAAGCGAGGACCCGGAGGTCGATCGGGATCCGGAACGGAATGGCGAGCACCCAGACCCGGAGGGCGTCGAGCAGCCACCGCGCCAGCAGCACGCCCAGCACGCTCGCCGCGATCGCGAGCAATCCGGTCTCCACCAGCAGCTGGCGCACCACCCGGCCGCGGGTGGCTCCGAGCGACAGCCGCACCGCGATCTCCCGGCTCCGCTCGATCGCGCGGGCGAGCAGCTGATTGGCCAGGTTGGCACAGGCCACCAGCAGGATGATGACCGGCACCACCATCACGAAGAGCATTCCCTGGAGGGCTTCGGCAGCATTCCGGGCGCCGCCCCCACCACCGGGGGCCAGCACCGCAAAGGCGTTGCGGCGATTCTCGGGATACTCGGCGGCCAGCCGGGCCGCCACCGCATTGGCCTGGGCTGCGGCCTGGCCCAGGGTCGCACCGGGCGCGAGTCTCCCGAAAACCTGGAGCCAGCGGTCCTCCAGCACCGCCGCCATGTCGGTGAGGGCCGACTCGGCGCGGAGGAACCGGGCGGCCGCCAGCGGCACGAACAGCTCCGGCGCGCCGATATCAGGGTCGACGATCTCGCCGGGGTAAAGCCCGAAGAACCCGGTGGGGGCCACGCCGAGAATCGTGAAGGAGCGGGTCCCGATGGTGAGGACCTGTCCGACGACATCCGGCCTGCTCTCGAGAGCACTCTGCCAGAACCGGTGGCTGATGACCACGACCTGGTCGAGGGTGCGGGGATCGTCGCCCGCGGTCATGAACCGGCCGGCGGCGGGCCGGGTGCCCAGCACGTCGAAGAAGCCGGCCGAGACCAGGTGGCCTCGCACCGCCTGGGGCTCGCCCCCCGCACGCACCGAGAGCTGCACCATGCCGTAGGCGGCGATGCCGGAGAATGCCGGGATGCCGCTCTGCAGCAGCTCCCAGTCGGCGACCGAGGCGGTACTGGCTTCCGATCGTCCCCATCGGGTGTCCCGGCCGATCAGGACGCCGGCCAGCTGGTCGCGCTTCACGACGCCGGGAAACTCGCGGAACATGAAGGCATTGATGAAGCTGAATGCCGCAGTGTTGACGCTGATACCGATCGCGAGGATGAGAGTGGCGATCAGCGCGAAGCCCGGGGTCCGCCGCATCGAGCGAGCGGCATAGCGGCAATCCTGCACCAGCTGCTCGAGGGGCATCCAGGCCCGCGACTCGTGAAACCGCTCCCGGGCGGCGGTCCGGTTTCCGAAGGCGCGCTCGGCGGCGGCGCGGGCATCCGGGGGCGACATGCCGCCGGCAATCAGCCGGTCGGTCTCCAGATCGAGATGGGCCTGGATCTCCTCGGCAAAGTCCTGGTCGGATCGTTTCCGGAAGCGCATGGGCTAGCCCTCGGCCAGCGCGGGGCCAAGCACCCGCCCGATCGCCGCGGTCATGGCGCGCCAGCGGCTCGCTTCGGCCGTCAGGTGCTTCCGGCCCCGCGCCGTCAGCTCGTAATAGCGGGCCCGGCGGCCGTTCTCCGAGACGCCCCAGTCCGCCTTGACCAGCCCCTGGGCCTCCAGCCGCTGGAGCGCCGGGTAGAGCGAGCCGTGCTCCACCAGGATCGCCTCGTCGGAGCGCTGCTGGATGGTGCGGGCGATGCCCTGCCCGTGCTCCGGCCCCAGCAGCAGGGTCCGGAGAATCAGCAAATCGAGGGTGCCCTGGAGCAGCGCGAGGCGCTCGCGGTCGTCGCTTTGGGTAGACATTCTACCCGAACACTAACGCGGCCGGAGACCCCGGTCAAGCGGTGGGGAGTGTACCTTACTGATCTCACCCAACATTCGTTTCAGGAGCCGGCATGTCCCGAGCCGTCCGCCTTTTCGTCCTCGCCAGCCTCGTCGTTCCGGCCCAGTCCCTTGCCCAGCGAACCCCGCCCCAGCCCGCGGCCGGGTCGGAGCTGTTCAACCAGCTCAAGTACCGCCACATCGGCCCCGAGGGGAACCGGGTGTCGGCGGTGGCGGGGGTGATCGGCGACCCCAACGTCTACTACGCCGGGGCGGCGTCGGGCGGGATCTTCAAGACCCGCGACGGGGGCATGCACTGGGAGCCGGTCTTCGACAGCATGCCGGTCTCCTCGATCGGCGCGCTGGCGGTGGCCCCCTCGGACCCCAACGTGGTCTGGGCCGGCACCGGCGAGTCCTCGATCCGGAGCAACGTGTCGCTGGGCTGGGGGATCTACAAATCCACCGACGCGGGCAAGACCTGGATTCGCTCCGGGCTCGACAGCACCGGACGGATCGCGCGGATCGTGGTCCACCCCACCAATCCCGACGTGGTCTTTGCCTCCGCGGTGGGGCGCGCCTACGGGCCCCAGCAGCAGCGCGGCGTCTACCGGACCACGGACGGTGGAAAGACCTGGGAGCGGGTGCTGTTCGTGGACGAGAACACCGGCGCCTACGCCGTGGCGATGGACCCCAACAATCCGCGCATTCTCTACGCGTCCACCTGGGAATTCGTGATTCACACCTGGGGGCGGAAGAGCGGTGGCGCCGGCAGCGGGATCTGGAAGAGCGTCGACGGCGGTACCACCTGGAAGCGGCTCACCGGCAACGGCCTCCCGACCAAGCCGTTCGGCAAGGTGGACCTGGCGGTGGCCCAAACCAATTCGAATCGAGTCTACGCGCTGATCGAGACCAGCGACGGGGTTCCCCTCCCCGGGGTCGAGGCCGAGTCGGGCGAGCTGTGGCGTTCCGATGACGGAGGCGCCAAGTGGGAGCTGGTGAGTCACGACCGGGAGCTTGCCGGAAGAACTCAGTACTACACCCGCATGGCGGTGATGCCCGACAACGCCGACGAGGCCTACTTCCTCACTTCGGGATGGACCAAGACGCTGGACGGGGGCCGCACCTCGATCACCCCGCCGTTTTCCGAGACGCCGGGCGGCGACCATCACGACATCTGGATCGATCCCACCAATGCCGACCGGATGACCGTGGGCCACGATGGCGGAATCTCGGTCACCACCAACCGGGGCAAGACCTGGCTCCAGGTGCAGCTGCCGATCGCCCAGATATATCACGTGACCGTGGACAACCGGATCCCCTATTACGTCTATGGCAATCGCCAGGACGGGCCCTCGAACCGCGGGCCGAGCAACAGCCGGATGGGCGACGGGGGAATTCCGCGCGGGTTATGGCACTCGGTGGGCGGCGGCGAGAGCGGCTGGGCTACGCCCGACCCCGAGGATCCCAACCTGGTCTGGTCCAGCGCGTCCGGCTTCGGCAGCGTGGGCGGGATCGTCTCCCGCTACGACGTCCGGACCGGGATCGCTAGCAACATCGAGATCTGGCCCGAGATGACGGCCGGGCACTCGGCCCGCGAGGTGAAGTACCGCTTCAACTGGACCTTCCCGGTGGTGATCTCGCCCCACGACCGCAACACCCTCTACGTCGGGAGCCAGCACGTCCATACCACCAGCGACGGAGGCAGGACCTGGCGGGTGCTGGGCCCGGACCTCACCCGGAACGACACCACTCGCCAGGTGCTCTCCGGCGGCCTCAC
>DATCXX010000348.1:0-4134 GCA_036565615.1 Gemmatimonadales bacterium
ACGCCCTCCGGGAGCTCGCCGATTCGGCCACCGGCGCCGCGATGAACGCCGCACTCACCGATCCCGCCTGGCAGGTCCGGGTCGAAGCGGTGGAATACTTCGCCCGGCTGGGCGGTGCAGGTCTCCCCGAGCGGCTCCGTCCGCGCCTCACCGACCGCCACGTGGTCGTACGCCACGCCGCGGAACAGGCCCTCACTACCACCCGCTGATCTGGAGCCTTCATGTCCCGAACGCTTTCGGTATTACCGTCATGTGTCAAAAAAATGGCACAACAAACCAGGGGTGTTACCGCCCTCGTGGTCTGGGCGGTCATTGGTCCCCAACCCGTTTCCGCTCAGCGAGCCGGAGCCGGCCCCGGGCCATTCCCCGCCGAGCTCGACCGCTACATCGCGAAGGTGGTGGCTGACGGGCAAATCCCGGGGCTGGCCATTGCCGTGGTGCGGAACGACTCGGTACTGGTCGCGAAGGGGTACGGGGTGAGGGAGCTGGGCAAGCCCGGGCTGGTGGACGAGCACACCATCTTCGACATCGCGTCGTTGTCGAAGTCATTCACCGCCACGGCGGCCGCGATCCTGGTGGACCGGGGGAAGCTCCGCTGGGACGATCCGGTCCGGCTGCACCTCAAGGACCTGGTGCTCCCGACCCCTGGCCTCACTGACAGCGCCACGGTCCGGGACTTTCTCTCTCACCGGACCGGCCTCGAGTCGGCCAACACCATGTGGGCACGAACCGCCATCGATCGGGCCGAGGTGCTGCGGCGGGTCCGCTATCTCCCGGTGGCGTTCCCCCTCCGGCAGGAGATGCTCTATTCCAACGTGGGATACACCGTGGCCGGGGAAGCCGCGGCCGCGGCGGCAGGCACCAGCTTCGAGGCGCTGCTCCGCGATTTGATCATCCGGCCGCTCGGGCTCACCCGGACGACCTGGTCCTACCAGCAGTCCGCCGGCATGCCGAACCTCGCGGTGTCCCACGCGACGTACGGGGGGCGGCAGCAGCCGGTCCGGCGGGAGACCCAGCGCCTCGCCACCGCTCCGGCAGGCGCGGTGCAGTCGAGCGTGCTGGACCTGACCCGGTGGATGCGGCTGCACCTGAACCTCGGCGTCCTCGACGGCAAGCGGCTGGTCAGTGATTCGGCGATGCGCGAGCTGCAGACCCGGCAGACCGGCATTCCCACCACCGCGGCGATGCGAGCTGCGCGCCTGGTGGAGGACAGCGCGCAAGTGGGATACGGCATGGGCTGGCAGGTCATGGACTACCGGGGCCATCCGATGCGCTGGCATTCCGGCAATGGCAACGGGCAGATCGCCTACATGACTCTGCTGCCTCGCGACCGGCTCGGCGTGGTGGTGGTGGTGAACACCTGGTCGGTTCCGCTCATTCACGGCGCGGTGGTCAACCGGATCCTGGACACCTACCTGGGCTACCCGCTCCGGGACTGGGCCGGGGAGGCGCTGGCGAGGGTGCCGGCGGTACGCGCCGCCGAGGATTCCGTGGCGGGCGTCATCGCGGCAATGAAGACCGATGCGCCGCCGCCGCTGCCTCTCCGGGCCTACGCCGGACGCTACGACGAGCCGCTGTACGGACCGGTGCTGGTGCGTTCCGGGCCCGGCGGGTTGACCCTGCAGATGGGCGAAGGAGAGCTGGCCGATCTGGAATACCATGGCACGGCGGGGTTCTACGTGCGCTGGCGGGATCCGTTCGTGCGGGAGAACTGGGTGAGCCACGTGAGGTTCGAGGCGCTGGGCGACTCGGTCGTGAGCCTCTCGACTCGCATCGGCCGCGATCAGTTCACCGCTCAAAAGAGCAGGGAGTAGCGAAGAGCGAAGCCACAGCCGCTCTTCGCTCTTCGCTATTCGCTACGGAGAGTAGTCGCCGGATCGACGCCCATGGCCCGGCGGGCGGGAATCCAGCAGGCCAGGAGCGCCACCCCGGCCAGGAGGACGAGCACCCCGACGTAGGTGACCGGATCGAGCCGGGTGACCCCGAACAGCATCGCCTCGATGCCTCGGGTGGCCAGCACCGCGCCGGCCACCCCGATGAGGAGTCCGAGCCCGGTGAGGCCCAGCCCGCTCCGCAGCACCAGCGCCAGGATTCTCCGGCGCGAGGCGCCCAGCGCCGCGCGCACCCCGATCTCCCGGGTGCGCTCGGCCACGCTGCCGGAGAGCACTCCGTAGATCCCCGCGGCCGCGAGCACCAGTGCCGCCAGGGCGAAGGCCTCGAACAGGATCAGCGCAAAGCGGCGCTCCGCCGCGGAGGCGGCCACCAGTCGATCCAGGGTCGCGATCCGGAGGATCGGCTGATCCCGGTCCACTGACCAGATCGCCCGACGAATCTCCGGGGTGAGCGACGCCACGTCGCCCTGGCCCCGCACCACCAGCGACATCGAGGGGTCTCCGACGGGCCACTGCGCCGCCGGGAGGTACACCGCATCGGCGTGGTCGAGCGCCAGCGACATCTGCTTCACATCGCCCACCACCCCGACGATGGTGTAGGGCGGGCCGTCATTGGGGCCCACCCGCACCTGCTGGCCGATCGGAGAGGTCGAGGGGAACCTGCTCCGCGCCAGCGACTCGCTGATCAGCGCCACCCGCGGCGCGCCGGCCCGGTCCCGCTCATCCAGCCCGCGGCCGTTGCGGAGCGGAATGCCCATGGTCTCGAGATACTGCTCGCTCACCGCGTACCGATAGACGCTGCGGCTGGCGGCCGGACCCGGTGGGCCGGCGTCGAAGTGGGCCCCATATTCGTCCAGATCCCCGCTCAGCGGGAGCTGACTGGTGAAGGCGGCGCGGGTGACGCCGGGCACCGCCCGCACCGCCTGGAGCGCGGCCGAGAAAAACCGCTGGGTGGCCTCCCCGTCCGCAAAGCGCTGTCCCGAGGTCTGCACCTGGAGGGTGAGTGCACCCGCGGGGTTGAACCCCGCCGGGACGGCAAAGAGTCGGCCCAGGCTGCGAAGGAGGAGACCGGAGCTCACCAGCAGCATGAGCGCGAGCGCCACCTCCGCGACGACCAGCCCGCTCCGCAATCGACGATGTCCGCCCGGGGTGTGCCGATTTCCCTGGGGCAGCCCGGCCTGCGGCGCGCTGCCCGCCGCCTGGAGCGCAGGCCCCAGCCCGAATGCCATTCCGATCAGCGCGGCCAGCGCCAGGGAGAAGGCGAACACCGTGGCGTCCACCTCCACCGCGCCCAGCCGCGGCAGGCTTACCGGGCTCAGCGCAACCAGGACCCGCACCCCGAGCGCCGCGACCGCCAGGCCGGCGATGCCCCCCAGCACGGCCAGCAGCACACTCTCGGTCAGCAGCTGCCGGATCAACCGGGAGCGTCCGGCCCCCAGCGCGGCGCGAAGCGCGAACTCCTCCCGCCGCTGCACCCCCCGCGCGAGCAGGAGATTGGTCACGTTGACGCAGGCAATCACCAGCACCAGCACTACCCCGCCGATGATGGCGAGCAGCGCGGGCTTCACACCCCGGGTCAGGTCCTGCTGCAGGGGAACCGCGACGGAGGTCGCCCCTTGCCCGAACGCCTCGGGATACCGCGCCGCGACCGCCCGCCCCAGCGCGTCCACTTCCCGCGCGGCCTGATCGTGCCGGATGCCCGGTGCGAGCCGGCCGATCATCCTGAGATGATGGCCGAACGCCCGGCCCTGCGAGATGTCGTACTGCAGCGGCGCCCAGAGCCCGGTCGCCGGGGCCAGCACGTTGTCGAACCCTGCCGGCATGACGCCGAGCACGGTGTGGGCCCGCTCATCCAGGGTGACCTGGCGGCCCACCACCGCGGAGTCGGCGGCAAAACGCCGGCGCCACAGCGCATCGCTCAGGATCACGACGCTGGGGCCGTTGAGCCGGTCGTCCCCGGGCTCGAAGGCTCGGCCCAGCGCCGGCACCACGCCCAGCACCCGGAAGTACTCGGAGCTCACCCGCTGTCCTTCCAGCCGCTCCGGTTCTGCCCCGCCCACCAGGGTTGGCTGCCAGGCCCGGAGCACCGCAACCGCCTCGAAGGATCGGCTGCGCTCGGCGATTTCCCGGTAGGTGACGAAGGTCTGGGGGATATGGTCGCTTTCCCAGATCGCGACCAGCTTCCCCGCCTGGGGATAGGGAAGCGACTCGAAGAGAATCGGGTGGACCACGCTGAAGATTG
>DATCXX010000380.1:0-2851 GCA_036565615.1 Gemmatimonadales bacterium
CAGCCATTCCTCGATCAGCCGGGGCGCCGCTTCCCGTGCCGCGGGCAGGAGGGCCGGGTCCCCGGCGCTGCCGGAGGCGAACGCCGGCCGGCCGCCTCCCCTGCCCCCGCTCACCGCCGCGATCCGGTTGACCAGGTCTCCCGCCTTGAGGCCGCGCTTGACCAGGTCGTCGGTGAGGGCGACGTGGAGCGCGCCCCGCCCCGAGGTGCCGAACAACACCAGGGCCGCGTTGCTCCGGCCGGAACGGAACCGGTCGGCCAGCTGGCCGATCTCGTCCCGGTCCTCGGCGGCGGTTTCGCCGATGGTCACCGCCACCGAGCCCACGGTGAGCTCCTGCCCCGGCGCGGCGGATCCGCCGCCATGCTTGAGCATGTCCTGCACCCGGGCCTCCAGCTTGTCCCGCTCCTGGAGCAGCTGCTCGATCCGCCGGGCCATGTGTTCCGGCTGGGTACGCAGCAGGTCCGCGGCCTGATGGAGCCGGGCGTTGATCGCGGCGAGCGCGGCATAGGCACCGGGACCGGTCACCGCCTCCACCCGGCGCACCCCCGTCGCCACCCCGCCCTGGGACCGGAACCGCAGCAATCCCATCACGCCGGTGCTGTCGACGTGGGTGCCGCCGCAGAGCTCGATGGAGTCGCCCATCTGCACCACCCGGACCACCTCGCCGTACTTGTCGGCAAAGAACGCCATGGCCCCGAGCGCCAGCGCCTCGGGGTAGGGCATCTCCCGGGTTACGACCGGATGGTCGGCCCAGATGGCTTCGTTGACGTCCCGCTCGATCAGCTCGAGCGTGGCCGGCTCGATCGGCCCGTGATGGGAGAAGTCGAAACGCAGCCGGTCGGGATCCACCAGCGATCCCTGCTGCCGCACGTGGGAGCCGAGATGCCGGCGCAGCGCGGCGTGCACCAGGTGAGTGGCGCTGTGATTGCGCTCGATGTTCCGCCGCCGGGCTTCCGCCACCCGGGCCTGGACCGGAGTGGGCTCGAACGGCTCGGCCAGCGCGCCCGACACCACGATGCCCCGCTCGTCCTTTCGAACGGCATCCACCGGCAGCGTCCAGCCCGCACCCTGCACCACCCCGGTGTCACTGACCTGGCCGCCCGACTCGGCATAGAACGGATTCTGGTGCAGCACCAGCTCGACCCGGCCGCCCTCCTGCCGGAACGCCAGCGGCTCGGTCTCGGCGCTGGTGGTGTCGTAGCCCACGAATCTCTGCTTGCCGCGCCGCACGATGTTCCACTTCTGCTTCGATCCGGACCGGATGGCCGGCCCCTGGCCGGTCTGGGCCGCGCGGGCCCCGGAGCGCGCCGAGCGGCTCCGGGTCCGTTGCTCCTCCAGCGCCCGCTCGAATCCCTCGAGATCGGTGCCCACACCGCGCTCCGCCGCGATGAGCTGGGTGAGGTCGATCGGGAATCCGAAGGTATCGTAGAGCCGGAAGGCTTCCTCGCCCGTGATCTGCGAGACCCCGGTGGCAAAGAGCTCTTCCAGCCGCCCCAGGCCGCCCTCGATGGTTTCGAGAAAGCGCACCTCTTCGGTCTCGGTCCACTTGCGGATGTCGGCACGGCGGGAGTCCAGCCCGGGATAGGCCTCCCCCATGAGATCGATCACCATCCCGGTGAGCGGCGCCAGGGTGGGCTCCCGCCGCCCCAGCAGCCAGGCGTGCCGCACCGCGCGGCGGAGGATCCGGCGCAGCACGTACCCGCGTCCCTCGTTGCTGGGGAACACCCCGTCGCCCAGGAGAAAGGTGACCGCGCGGGCGTGATCGGCCAGTACGCGGAAGGACGCCCCCGGTCCCTCCATCGAGCCGGGATACGGCGTGCCGACCAGCTCGCCGATCCGGTCGAGCAGCGGCTGAAAGAGATCGGTGTGAAAATTGTCGTCCTTGCCCTGGAGCACCGAGGCGATCCGCTCCAGCCCCGCTCCGGTATCTACCGCGGGCCGAGGCAGCGGGGTGAGGGTGCCGTCGGCGGCGCGATCGAACTGCATGAAGACCAGATTCCAGATTTCCAGGAACCGCCCTGCCTCCGCCTGCCGCTCGAACTCCTCCTGGGAGAGCACCCGGGGAGGGGCGCCCGGAGTCCATTCCAGGTCGACGTAGATCTCGGAGCAGGGCCCGCAGGGACCGGTGTCGCCCATCTGCCAGAAATTGTCGGCGTCGCCCAGGCCGTACACCGACTGGGGCGGCAATCCCGCCACTTCGCTCCAGAGGGCTCGGGCCTCGCTGTCGCTGTGATGGACGGTGACCCGGAGCCGCTCGGGCGCGATTCCGAGGAACTCGGGCGAGGTGACGAATTCCCAGGCGTAGGCGATGGCTTCGCGCTTGAAGTAGTCACCGAAGGAAAA
Organism: Gemmatimonadales bacterium; assembly: GCA_036565615.1. GTDB lineage: Bacteria > Gemmatimonadota > Gemmatimonadetes > Gemmatimonadales > GWC2-71-9 > JABFSM01. The sequence goes on from DATCXX010000380.1 coordinate 2,344, forward strand.
GTTCCCCAGCATCTCGAAGAAGGTGTGGTGCCGCCTGGTGAGGCCCACCTGCTCGAGATCGTTGTGCTTGCCGCCGGCCCGCACGCACTTCTGACAGGTGGTGGCGCGCAGGTAGTCGCGCTGCTCCTGCCCCTGGAAGACCCGCTTGAACTGCACCATTCCGGCATTGGTGAACAGCAGGGTCGGATCGTCCTCGGGGGCCAGCGGCCCCGAGGCCACCAGCCGGTGCCCACGGGTCACGAAGTAATCGAGGAAGAGCCGGCGGATGGCACTGGATTTCATGGGCAGGAATATACAGCCGCGAACTGCGTCAACGGTCAACGGTGAACGGTCAACCGGACCTCCACGCGCGAGGCGGTTACCGTTGACTGTTGACCGTTGACTGTAGACCGAGCAGTTCTCCCACCAACGCCGTCACCTCCCGGCCGGCGAAACCCCGCCGCGCCAGGAAGGCCAGGAGTCTCCGCCGCTGCACCGGACGGGGCAGGTTCTTGAGCTGCCCCAGGCG
>DATCXX010000004.1:0-3311 GCA_036565615.1 Gemmatimonadales bacterium
ACAGCTGGAGCCGAACTGGGACCAGCGTTTTGCCGACCGGCTGATGGACAAGCATCACATCCCCCGCGATGAACGAGGCGGAGAAGCCGAGTGAGCGCGCCCGCGCGCCCGGAAGCGCTTCGCGCTTTGCTCGACAACGCCGCGCAGCAGGTCACCGACGACTGGCACCTGGTCCGGCAGGACGCCGGGTCCCGGGAGGATGTGGTCAGGACGCTGGGGCTCCTGACCCGGGCGATCGGCGCCGCGTACGACGGGGGAGCGGAAGACGTGCAGGAGCTGGCCAAGTCGCAGCTTCCCCGGCGGCTGCTCAGTCTGCTGCGCAGCCGGGTGATCCGCCTGGTCGGTGAGCAGGAGAATCCACCGGACGGCCGGACCCTGCTCTCCTGTCTCCAGTCCTTCGAAGCGGTGGCCGGACAGCTGGAGCCGAACTGGGACCAGCGTTTTGCCGACCGGCTGATGGGACCCGACGGTCTCGAGCTGGTGGTCGAGCTGGCCCACGACCTTCGCTCCCCCCTGACCTCGATCCTCTTCCTGGGCGAAACCATGAAGCGGGGCCGCAGCGGCCCGGTCACCCCGCTCCAGGAGCGCCAGCTCGGACTGATCTACAGCGCGGCCTTCGGGCTGAGCTCGGTGGCCAGCGACGTCATCGAGCTGGCGCGGGGCGGCGACCGTCTGGTGGATCTCGAGCCGCTGCCCTTTTCGGTGGCCGACATCATGGAATCGGTGCGGGACATCGTGCAGCCGATCGCGGAGGAGAAAGGCCTGGAGGTGAGGCTGGTTCCTCCTCAGCGCTCCTCCCGGATCGGTCATCCGGTGGCCCTGAGCCGGATTCTGCTCAATCTCACCACCAACGCGCTCAAGTTCACCGACGAGGGCTTCGTCGAGGTGACCTGCAGCGAGGTGAGCGAGCTGGGGGTGGAGTTTGCGGTGCGGGATACCGGGCGGGGCATTCCGCCCCAGGCGATGGGGATGCTGTTCGAGCCGTTCCGCCGCCGGCAGAAGGACCGGGACTATGCCTTTTCCGGGTCGGGGCTGGGGTTGTCCATCTGCCGCAAGCTGGTGGAGGCGATGGAGGGGACGCTCCAGGTGGAGACCGAGGCGGGGCGGGGAACCCGATTCTATTTCACCCTCGTCCTTCCATTGGCGGCGCAGCCCGAGCCCTCGTGAAGCTGCTGCATGTGGTGGGCGCCCGCCCCAATTTCATGAAGGTGGCTCCGGTGCTCCGGGCCGGCAACGACGCCGGCGGGATTTCCCAGGTGCTGGTGCACACCGGGCAGCACTACGACCCGGACATGAGCGACTCCTTCTTCAACGACCTCGGCCTCCCCGCCCCCGACGAAAACCTCGGGGTCGGCTCGGGCACCCACGCGGAGCAGACCGCCCGGATCATGCTGGCGTTCGAGCCGGTGCTCGACCGGCACGCCCCCGACTGGGTGGTGGTCTACGGTGACGTGAACTCCACCGTGGCCTGCGCGCTGGTCGCGGTCAAGAAGGGGATCCGGATCGCGCACGTCGAGGCCGGCCTCCGGAGCCGGGATCGCTCCATGCCGGAGGAGATCAACCGGATCCTGACCGATCAGCTCGCCGATCTCCTGCTCACCCCGAGCCGGGACGGCAACCAGAATCTGGCGGCCGAGGGGATTCCGGCCGACCGGGTCAGACTGGTCGGCAACGTGATGGTGGACACCCTGCTCCGGCTTCGAGGGGTGGCCGCGGAGCGGGAGATGCCGCGGAAGCTGGGCGTCGAGGGACGCGATTATGCCTTCGTGACCCTGCATCGTCCCTCCAACGTGGACGACCCGGACATCCTGGCGGAGCTGCTCGGCGCGCTGAACGACCTGGGCAGCCGGATGCCGGTGCTGTTTGCGGTGCATCCCCGCACCCGCCGGCGGATCGGCGAGTTCGGCCTGCCCCTGCCCAACGGATCGGTCCGTCTGCTCGATCCCCTGGGATACCTCGAGACCGTGGGCCTGGTGGAGCGCGCCGCGCTGGTGCTCACCGATTCGGGGGGACTCCAGGAAGAAACCACGGTCCTCGGGGTGCCCTGTCTCACCGCCCGGCCCAGCACCGAACGGCCGGTCACGGTGACCGAGGGCACCAACCGCCTGGTCTCCTCCCGCCGGGAATCCATCGCAACCGCGGTGGCGGAAGTGATCACCCGGCGGGCGGGCGGGGGGTTCCGGCCCTCCCGGCCGGAGGGGTGGGACGGGCATGCGGGCGAGCGGGTTATCGCGGCGCTGCGCGACTCGCGCACTACCGTCACCGCAACGAGTTAGGTACTTTCACCTTCGGACGACCGGTTGGCCAATGGGGCCGGACCGGAATCCGGAACAAATGCGGCTCCTCCCCCGCGTGTTCCCGGCCGAATTCCTTGACTGCCTTGGTGGTCCGGGAAGCGGCGGGAGCTCGAATGGGGCGGGGCTCGGAGAACGAGAACACCGTGAGTCACCCGAACCAGAGGGCCGGCCGACAGGCCGCCCAGGCGCACATCGCGCCTCCCCCCGCGCCCGTGCACGTGCATCACGCCCCCCACGCGGCACTCCTGATCGACTTCGACAACGTCACCCTCGGCATTCGGAGCGACCTGACCAAGGAGCTCCGCACCCTGCTCAACAGCGACATCATCAAGGGCAAGGTGGCGGTGCAGCGGGCCTACGCCGACTGGCGCCGCTATCCGCAGTACATCGTGCCGCTGTCCGAATCCTCGATCGACCTGATCTTCGCGCCGGCGTTCGGCACCAACAAGAAGAACGCGACCGACATCCGGCTGGCGGTGGACGCCACCGAGCTGGTCTTCACCCGCCCGGAGATCGGAACCTTCATCCTGCTCTCGGGCGACAGCGACTTTTCCTCGCTGGTCATCAAGCTCAAGGAGTACGGGAAGTACGTCATCGGCGTGGGCATCCGCGAATCGGCCAGCGACCTGCTGATCCAGAATTGCGACGAGTACTACTCCTACAGCGACCTGGCGGGCCTCACCAAGGAAGCCGATACCCCCTCGGCCCAGCGGGATCCCTGGGAGCTGGTGGGGGAGGCCGTGCAACAGATGGCCCGCAACGGCGACGTGATGCGGTCCGACCGGCTCAAGCAGGTCATGCAGCAGATCGACCCCAACTTCGACGAGCGCAATGCCGGGTTCAACCGGTTCAGCAAGTTCGTCGCGGAAGCGGGCGTGAGGGGCCTGCTCAAGGTCTCCAAGCTGGAGAACGGTCAGTTCGAGGTGGCACCCGCGGCTGCGGGGGCCATCCCCAGCCCGCAGGGCGAGGGATCCCGTGGCCGTGGCAGGGGCAGAGGGCCGGCCCCGAGCGCCC
>DATCXX010000040.1:0-6048 GCA_036565615.1 Gemmatimonadales bacterium
CCGCCGTAGCGCAGCTCGGTGAGCTCCATGTCGGTGACGATACCGGCCCGGCGCCAGAGCTTGGCCAGGAGCACCGCCAGCAGCACGTGGGCAAAGGCAAAGCTCCACCACTCCCAGTTGCCCGCGACACCGGCCTGCGCCACCCGGCCGGCCACGTAGAGCGGGGTATCCACGTTGAAGGTGGTGGCAGCCATCGAGGTGGCGGCGAGCCACCAGGGAATCGCCCGGCCACCCACGAAGAACTCCGCCATGTTCTTGGCGCCCCGCCGGGCGACATAGAGCCCGAGCGCCAGCGAGCCCGCCAGATAGACCGCGACGACGATCCAGTCGAGCGGACTCACGCGATCCGGGCCGCCAGCCAGCGGGCCACCGCGTCCTGCATGAGACGCTGGCGGTGCCAGGCATGCAGGACCGGCCCATCTCCCGGCAGCTCGGGCAGCAGGCGCGGATGGGTGAACAGCACGGTGAGCGCCGCGCCGGGAACCACCTCCTGCAGCCGGGCCATGCTGGCGGGCCCGAATCCGGACCGGCCCTTCCCGGCCCGCGGCTCGGCGAACGCCAGCACCACCCGGCTGCCACCCGCTCCCAGCGGAACCCCGCGTGCCGCGAGGGCGTCCGCCACCCAGGTGGTGGGAGAGACTGGCCACGGAGTGCCGAGGTCGTCGTCCACGACGACCAGCTCGAGGGGAGGGCGAAGCCGGGGCGCCATGCCGCGCAGCATCGGCCCGCTGAGCAGCCAATCGGAAGTCGCCACTGCCCCGCCCGACGGCGGGGGCCGCTCGGGACGCGGCTCCGACGCCGCGGTCTGCAGCGCGGCCTCATAACGCGCCAGCGACTCTTCGATTCGCCGCGCGATGCCGCCGTCCCGCTCTGCGGCGTCGCTGAGCGCCGCGGCCACCACCCCGGGCTGGTCGGGATACAGCAGCAGATCCACCCCGGCCCGGAGGGCATCGAGGCCGATCACCCCCTGGGAGCGGCCCTCCCGGGCGCCTTCCATCATCAGGGCGTCGGAGACGATCAGGCCGTTGAAGCCGAAGCGGTGCCTCAGAATGTCGAGAATCGGCTTGGAGAAGGTGGCCGGTGTGCCGCTCGGATCGAGCGCGGGGTAGGCGACGTGCGCGGTCATCACCGAGCTGACTCCGGCGCCGACGGCCGCCTGGAACGGAAGCAGGTCCGCCTCCATCTGGTCGGCCGGCGCGTCCACGACCGGGAGGCCCATGTGGGAGTCGGTGCGGGTGCGGCCGTGCCCGGGAAAATGCTTGGCGCAGGCCATCGCCCCCGCCGCCTCGCACCCCACGATCCACGCCGTCACCGCGGCCGCCACCGCCTCGGGCTCCTCGCCGAAGGCCCGGGTCTGCACGATGGGATTGTCGGGTTCCCCGTCGAGATCGGCCACCGGCGCGAGGATCCAGTTGATTCCGACCGAGAGCGCTTCCACCGCGGTGAGCACCCCGGCGCCCCGGAGCACGGCGGGGTCGTGCAGCGACGCGAGCGCCCGGGGCGGGGGCAGCTCGGAAAGGCCCCGGACCTGCTGTCCGGCCCCGCGCTCGAGGTCCGACGCGAAGAGCAGCGGCCGGCCCGCCTCGCGCACCAGCCGGTCGGTCAGCTCCCCCACCCCCTCGGGCGTCCCCCCGAACAGAATGAATCCCCCGGCACCGTAACCGAGCGCGGACTCGATGGTGCCCCGCTCATGGGAGAATCCGCTCTCCTCTTTCCAGCGCAGCGCCGGGAAGACCAGCCGCCCGGCGCTCATGCCGGGGTGATCGCCCCGAGGACCCGGGCGCCGCGCGCCCCGGTGGCGGCGGGAAGGTTGGCGGGCTGCCCGTGCACGGTGAGGTAGCCGAGCAGCGCGAACGCCACCGCCTCCTTGGCGTCGCCGGAGAAGAACACCTCGTCGAAGCGGAGGAGCCTCCGGCCCCGCGCCCCGAGCCGCTCGGTCAGCGAGGCCCAGAGCACCGGGTGATGGCATCCCCCACCCGAGGCCACGACCTCGGTGCCCGCGGGGGTCCACCGATCGATCGCGCCGGCGATGCTCCGCGCGGTGAGCTCCACGGCGGTGGCCACGCCGTCAGGGCCGGGCACCCGCGCAAGGAGCCGGCTGGCGAAGGCGGTTCCAAAATGCTCCCGGCCGGTGCTCTTGGGCGGCCGCTCTCCGAAGTAGGGATCACCCAGCAGCTCGGCCAGCACCGTTTCGTTGACCACACCGCGCGCCGCCAGCCTGCCGTCCTTGTCGTAGCCCAGTCCGGCATCCACCAGCCGTGCGACCGTATCGACGATGGCCATCCCCGGACCGGTGTCGAAGGCAAAGCTCCCCTCCTCGACCGCTCGGCGCGGGACAAAGGTCAGGTTGGCCATGCCGCCGATGTTGAGCAGAATGCGGGGGTGATTGTCCCCGCCGAAGAGCAGCACGTCGGCCATCGGTACCAGCGGCGCCCCCTGCCCTCCCGCGGCCAGATCGCGGCCCCGGAATCCCGAGACCACTCGCACCCCGAACCGTTCGGCGAGGACCGCGGGCTCCCCGAGCTGCCAGGTGACGACCGGAGGCTCGTGCCACATGGTCTGGCCGTGGAAGGCGATCAGGTCGAGCGCCGCCGCCGGCACGCGCGCCCGCGCCAGCACCTGATCGACCGCCTCGGAGGCCCACTCGGCGATCCGGGCATGGAGCAGGGCAAGCCGGCGGGCGCCGCCGGTCTGCTGGTCGATCGCTTCGAGGACTTCTCGCCGTTCTTCCGGATGATAGGGACGGTGCGCGAACGCCAGCAGCTCGGCATGGGTGGGGCCCTGGAACCGCACCAGCGCGGCATCCATCCCGTCGAGCGAGGTTCCCGACATGAGGCCGACGGCCAGACAGGGGCGCTCGCTCATGCCGGCTCCACGGGGGGAGGATCGCCAAGAATGGGACGCAGGTGATTATCACTGGCCGCGAGGAGGGCCTCTGCTGCGGAGCGGCTGACCTCCCGCCGGATCATCACGATCGCGGTGCGAACGCTCCCGCCCGCTGCCACGATGGCCGCGCGGGCCGCGTCCCGGCCGGCGCCGGCAATTTCCATGACGATGCGTTCCCCCCGGTCCACCAGTTTGTTGTTGGTGGCCTGGAGGTCCACCATCAGATTGCCGTAGGTCTTGCCCAGCCGAATCAGCGCACCGGTGGTGAGGGTATTGAGCACCAACTTGGTTGCGGTGCCTGCCTTCATGCGGGTTGAGCCGGTCACCACCTCGGGGCCGGTCAGCACCGCGATCGTCACGTCGCAGGTTTCGAGCAGCAGCGTCGCCGGCTCCACGCAGGTGAGGAAGACCGTGCGGGCGCCCAGCGCCTGGGCCCGGCCCAGCGCGGCGCGGACGAAGGTGGTGGAGCCGCTGGCGGCGATGCCGACCACGGTGTCCGAGGCGCCGACCTTGCGCAGATCCATCTCCGCGATGCCGGCATCGGGATCGTCTTCGGCGCCTTCGATCGAACGCACCAGCGCGGGCAGCCCCCCCGCAATGATCCCGATCACCATCTCCGGCGGAGTGCCGAAGGTGGGCGGACACTCCGAGGCGTCGAGCACGCCCAGCCGGCCGCTGGTGCCGGCTCCGACGTAGATGAGCCGGCCGCCGGCGCGGAACGATGCCTCGATCAGCTCCATCGCCCGGGCGATGTCTTCGCGGGCCCGCGCCACCGCCGCCGGCACCTGGGCGTCTTCCGCCGCGATCAGATCCACGATTTCGAGGGGGGTGGCGACATCGATGCCGGCCGTGCGAGGGTTGCGGCGCTCGGTGAGCCGGAGCGGCTTGGGATCGCTCACGCGGAGCGGGACCGGCTGCAGATGGATGCCATGTTCCGGTAAATTACCCTTCCTTCCGTTCCCCAGTCGAGGTCTCGTGCCGATTCGCCGCATCGCGCAGCTCCTGTTCTTCGCCGTACTGACGGCCACGCCGCTCGCCGCCCAGGAGTACACCGCCGGCATTCCGCTCGACTGGCCGATGCTGGGGCGGTCCCGGGTGACCGAGGCGCCCAGCGCCATGGTGGTCTCCGGCCACCCTCTCGCGAGCGAGGTGGGTCGCGATGTCCTCAAGCGGGGCGGGAACGCCATCGATGCCGCGGTGGCGGTGGCGTTCGCCCTCGCGGTGGTGCACCCCGAGGCCGGCAATATCGGCGGAGGCGGGTTCCTCCTCTTCCGGCGTGGCACCGGCCAGGCCTATGGGCTCGACTTCCGGGAGCGGGCGCCCGGTGCGGCCACGGCCACGATGTACGTCGGATCGGGAGGGCAGCCGGCACCGTCCAGCCATACCGGGCACCTGGCCTCGGGAGTCCCCGGGAGCGTTGCGGGTCTTGCCGAAGCGCACCGCCGCTTCGGCCGGCTGCCCTGGCGCACCCTGCTGGCGCCCGCCATCCGGCTGGCCCGCGACGGATTCGTGATCGACCAGTACCGGAGCGAGTCCATCGCCGACGACTCCACCCGGCTCAAGAGCTTCCCGGCGAGCGCCGCGCAGTTTCTTCCCGGAGGAGCTCCTCCCGCTCCCGGCTCCACCTTCCGGCAGGCGGACCTGGCCCGAACCCTGGAGGCAATCCGGGACCGGGGCAGCGCCGGATTCTATCGCGGATGGGTGGCCGATTCGATCGTGGCCGAGATGCGGCGGGGAGGCGGCCTCATCACCCACGCCGATCTGGCCGGATACCGCCCGCTCTGGAAGGTGCCGTTGCGCTTCACCTATCGCGGCTACAGCCTGCTGGCCATGCCGCCGGTCTCCTCCGGCGGAGTGACCCTCGCGATGATCCTGAACCAGATGGAAGGGCTCCCGGTGCTGCCCCCGTTCGGTTCGGCGGCCCTGCTCCACCGCGAAGCGGAAGCGATGCGGCGGGCCTACATCGAGCGGAACGTCAACCTGGGCGATCCCGCCTTCGTGACCAATCCGGTGGCCCGGCTCATCAGCAAGGCGCATGGGACCCGGCTCCGGAAGACCATCGACACCACTCGCGCCACCCCGACGCCGGATGCGATCGCCCAGCTCAGGGAAGGACCGTCGACCACCCATTTCTCGGTGGTGGATGCCGCGGGGAATTCGGTGAGCCTCACCACCACGATCAACAGCCTCTACGGCAACGCCGTGACGGTGCGGGGCGCCGGATTCCTGCTCAATGACGAGATGGACGATTTCACCACGGTGCCGGGACGGGCCAATCAGTGGGGCTCGGTCGACGGCGGCGCCAACCTGATCGCGCCGGGCAAACGGATGCTGTCCTCCATGACGCCGACCATCGTGCTCGACCCCCGGGGACGGCTCTATCTGCTGGTCGGATCGCCGGGCGGCACCACGATCATTACCACGGTGTACCACATCGTCTCCAACCTGATCGACCACGGGATGACGCTGGCCGCGGCGGTCGCCGCGCCGCGGATGTTCCACCAGGCCCGGCCCGACAGCATTCAGCTGGAGCGGAAGGATTCGCTGCCCGATGGGGTGCCCGATGCCACGGTGGCGGCGCTGACCCGGCTCGGCCATTTCGTCCGCTTCCGGTCCTACATGGGGGATGTGGAGGCCATCATCCGCACTCCGACCGGCTGGCAGGGAGTCAGCGATCCTCGCCGAGGCGGTGGAGGTGCCGGGTACTAGCGTCGTCGGGTCGGAACCTCTCGAGCACAGATTTCACAGATGAAGCGCCGATTGTTCCTGGGGAAAGCGGCGTGCTTATTCCTGCCGGAGATCGGGAAGTCGGGTTGAACTGCCTCTCATCCGCTGTTCATCGGTGACGACTGTGGGCGACAGGACCGAGCCGCAGGAGGGGGCTTAGTGGCCCCAAGACGAGCTTCCTCGTGTCGGCACTTGTTGGCCACAGATTTCACAGATGAAGAGCCGATTGTTCCCCGGAACTCGACCACCTTGCTCCTCCTGGAGATTGGGAAGTTGGGTTGAACTGCCTCTGATCCGCTGTTCTTCATCGGTGACATCTGTGGGCACCTGGACCGAGGAGCAGGAGGCCTGAACGACAAGACGGCAGGGAGCACACGCCCCCTGCCGTCCTACCGTCCTACCGTCCTACCGTCCTACCGTCCTAAGCAATAAACG
>DATCXX010000048.1:0-4976 GCA_036565615.1 Gemmatimonadales bacterium
CGCCGAGCTGGTTATAGCTGCAAATGTGCCGCACGCCCGCCTTCGCCAAGAGGGCGTACCGCTCTTCCATCTTCTCGACCGCCCAGGCCAGAATCGCCTCGGCCTTGCGCATGTCGGTGACCACAGGGTGCATCAAATGCGGCAGTCGACCATAGCCCGACAGCTCGACCATCTTGGGGTCGATCATCAGCATCCGGAGATCGGCCGGGGTGTACTTGTACACCATCCCGGTGATGATGGTGTTGATCGCCACCGATTTGCCCGAGCCGGTGGCGCCGGCAATCAGGAGGTGGGGCATCTTGGTCAGGTCGGTGACGACCGGCTTTCCCTCGAGATCGCGCCCCAGCGCGATGGGCAGCACCGCGCGGGCCCGCCATTCCGGAGATTCGAGCAGCTCCCGCAGGGTCACCATCCGCGCGATGGGATTGGGCACCTCGACGCCCACCGCCCCGCGGCCGGGGATCGGCGCCACCCGGATGCTCATCGCGCGCATGGTGATCGCGAGGTCATCGGCCAGGGAGATGATCCGGCCCGCCTTGACGCCGGGCGCCGGCACGATCTCGAACTGGGTCACCACCGGCCCGCTGGTGCGGCCGGCGATGGTGCCTTCGACTTTGAAGGTGCGCAGGGTGTCCAGCAGCGCCTGGCCCAGCCGGTCGAGCTGGGCCGTGTCGGCGGCGGTGTCCTGGGGCGGTGGAGCGCTCAGGAGCCCAATGGGCGGGAGAAGCTTGTCGTGCTCGGCTGCTGGACGGCTGGACGGCGGGACGGCTGGCGACTGCTTTTTGACCCGGCCTTCTTTTTTCCCGGGGCTGGTGGACTTCGCCGTGACGAATACTCCTTCGCTTTCCTCCTCCTCCTCGTCCTCGACCGTCCGTCCAGCCGTCCCGCCGTCGAGCCGTTCCTTCTCCAGCCGTCCAGCCGTCCCGCCGTCCAGCCGTCCCGCCTCAAACCGCCGCAACGGGTGCCACGCAAGGGTGGCCAGCGTGAGCGCAGAGAGGAGGAGGAACGCGAGCAACAGCCCGCCGGGCTGCCCGATCAGCTGCAGCACTCCCCGCGCCGCGAGCCCGGGCAGCAGGCCGCTGGCCCGGGCGGCGAGCTCCCACTCGGAGAGCGGGGGATCGAAGGCCGCGGCGGGGACGTCCGCGATGACCGCGATGGTGAAGGGCACCAGAAGGGCCAGACCGCCCAGCAGCGCCCCCACCCGCTTCATATCCAGTCGAGGCAGTCGGTCGAAGCCCGCCAGGGCCAGTCCAAGACCCAGCAGCGGCAGCCCTACCGCGCCGGCGCCGAGGCTCCGCCAGAGCAGAGTCCCCAGCCCGCGGCCCAGGGGGCCGGTCGGCACGGCGCGAATCAGGGTGAGGCCGATGAAGATCCCGAGCACCAGCGCGGCGATCGCCCCCAGGCGCCGGCGGTCTTCCGGTCTCACAGCGCGACGCTGGGCATGCCGGCGGAGGCGATGGTGATTCGCCGGTCGTGAAAGATCGGAAGCACCGGGTAGGCGTTCTCCCGCGCCGCCTCGGCGACGTCGGCCTGCATCCCGAGCAGGGAGAGCTGCCGGCCCGCCGCGGAAAAGGTGAAGGGACGATCCCACCGGTCTCCGTAGCGCCGCACCAGATCCACCGCTACCAGCGCGGCATCGTTGAGGCCCTTGCGCCGGCGCCGTCCCTCCAGGGCCTCCAGCACCAGGCGGCCGGCGGCGTAGGCGTCGTCCAGCCCGAAGCTCGAGTCCTTGCCGGCACAGAGAATCACCAGATCCCGGCGGGAGCGCAGCAGCTCGCGGGCCCGGGCTCCGGCCAGGCTCAGGTTGACCGCGGCGGCCATGTACACCTCGGACCCACTCTGCGATGCCAGCAGCGCCCGGGTTCCGTTCGTGGTGGTCATCACCAGGGTCTTGCCCCGCACCGTCGCCTCGGTCATCTCCAGCGGGCTGTTTCCCAGCGAGAATCCGGGAATCCGCTCGGAATTCTGCTCCCCGGCGGTGACCACGTCATCGGGACCCAGGGTCTGGGCCAGCCGCATGGCTTCTTCGGCCGTGGGCACCGGCACCACGCCGCGGGCGCCGTGATGCAGGGCGGCACAGATGGTCGTGGTGGCGCGGAGCACGTCGATCACGAAGACGGGCCGGCCCGCGACCTCGGCGGGAGCGAGGCCGGCGGGAGAGAAGATCACGTCGAGCTTCATACGTCTGGCTGGAGCAGGTGGCTCTCGCGTTCGAGGAAACGGGTATCCACCTGGCCCGAGACGAACGCGGGCGAGCGGATCACCCGGGCGAGGAACGGGATGGTGGTGGTCACGCCCTCGAGGATGAAACTGTCCAGCGCCTGACCCATCCGCGCCAGCGCCTCGGCGCGGTCCCGGCCGTGCACGATCACCTTGGCGAGCAGCGAATCGTAGTGCGACGGCACCGTGTAGCCTGCGTACACGTGGGTGTCGACCCGGACCCCGGGACCCCCCGGCGGATGGTAGGCGGTGATCTGCCCGGGGCAGGGCTGGAAGTTCCGGGCCGGGTCCTCGGCGTTGACGCGGCATTCGATGGCATGGCCGCGCAGCCCGTTGAGATCGGCGGGAAAGCTCAGCGGCTCGCCGGCGGCCACCCGGATCTGCTCCTTCACCAGATCGAATCCGGTCACCATTTCGGTCACCGGATGCTCGACCTGAATGCGGGTATTCATCTCCATAAAGTAAAACGATCCGTCGGTGTCGAGCAGGAACTCGATGGTGCCGGCACCCACATATCCGATCGCGGCGGAGAGCGAGACCGCCGCCTCCCCCATCCGGAGCCGCAGCTCGGGCGTCACCGCCGGACTGGGGCTCTCCTCGATCAGCTTCTGGTGGCGGCGCTGCACCGAACAGTCGCGCTCGCCCAGGTGCACGATCCGCCCGAACGTGTCGCCCATCACCTGGAGCTCCACGTGGCGGGGCAGCTCGAGGTACTTCTCCACGTACACGTCGCCGTTGCCGAACGCGGCGAGGGCCTCGTTCTGGGCCAGGCCGAAGAGCTGGGCGAACTGCTCGGCGTCGTGGGCGATCCGCATCCCCTTCCCGCCCCCGCCGGCGGTCGCCTTGATGATGACCGGAAACCCGATCCCCTCCGCCACGACCAGCGCGTCGTCGGCGCAGGCCAGGATCCCCTCCGAGCCGGGCACGGTGGCCACCCGGGCCTCCCGGGCCAGCCGGCGGGCCGAGGCCTTGTCGCCCATCGCCTGGATCTGCTCGGCGGTGGGCCCGATGAAGGTGATGTTGGAGGCCTTGCAGATCTGGGCGAACTCGGCGTTTTCGGCCAGGAAGCCGTAGCCGGGATGGATCGCATCGGCCCCGGTGATTTCGGCGGCCGCGATGATCCGGGGAATGTTGAGGTAGGACTGCCGGCCCGGCGGCGGGCCGATGCACACGTCGTCGTCGGCGAACCGCACGTGGAGCGACTCCCGGTCGGCCTCGCTGTACACCGCGACCGTCTGGACGCCCAGCTCCCGGCATGCGCGAATCACCCGCAGCGCGATCTCGCCGCGGTTGGCTATGAGCACCTTGTTGAACATCAGGGCAGCACGTCGCGCATCATCCCCTGCGGGTTCTGCACTGCCTCCTCCGGATCGCTGAAGGTGCGGTCCGACGTCCCGGTGACCCCGGCGGCCCGAAGGGCGAACTCGCTGGGATTGGTGGCGTAGTGCAGCGCGCTCTCGTAGCTGATGACCCCGGACTTGTACCAGGTCATCAGCGACTGGTCGAAGCTCTGCATCTTGTAGGACACCGAGCCTTCGGCGATCAGATCGGGAATGTTGAGCGACGCCTCGATGGACCGGATGTTCTCGGCCACCGCGGCGGTGTTGATCAGGACCTCGCAGCCCGGCACCCGGCCCCGGCCGTCGGCCCGGGGCACCAGCCGGAGGCTGACGATCGCCGCCAGTGCGGTGGAGAGCAGGGCCCGGATCTCGGTCTGCTGGTGGGGGGGATAGAACGAGAGGATCCGGCTGATCGACTGGGTCGCGTCGGTGGTGTGCAGGGTCGAGAACACCAGGTGGCCGGTGTCGGCGGCCTTGAGCGCGGTATCCAGCGTATCGCTGTCCCGGATCTCGCCCAGGAGGATCACGTCGGGATCCTGCCGCAGCACGTGCCGGAGGGCCGAGGCGAAGGACAGCGTGTCGCTGCCCACCTCGCGCTGGGCGATGTTCGCCATGGCGTCCCGATGGAGGAACTCGATCGGGTCTTCGATCGTGATGATGTTGACCCGGCGGTGCCGGTTGATGTGGTTTACCATCGCGGCCAGCGCGGTGGACTTGCCCGACCCGGTGATGCCGGTCACCAGCACCAGCCCGCGGGGCTTGAGCGCGATGGTCTCCAGCACCTCGGGGAGGTGCAGCTCCTTGATGTTGTGCACCTCGTAGGGAATCGCGCGCAGGGCGAACGCGAGCGTGCCCCGCTGCTGATAGATGTTGGTCCGGAACCGACCCACCCCGGGCACCCCGATGGCGAAGTCGGCTTCCTTCTTTTCGGCGAATTCCTTGACCTGCCGCGGCGTCATGATCTGCTCGGCGAGGTGCTTGAGCTCCTCCGGGCGTACCGGCAGCATCGGAAGGGCGAGCAGGTCGCCGTTGACCCGGACCGTGGGCGGCCGTCCCACTTTCAGGTGCAGGTCCGATCCGCCCCGCTGCACCATCTGGGAGATGGCCTGTTTGAAGTTGAACGGCGCCGCGGCCGCGGGAGCCTCGAGCCCTGGCAAATCAGCCATGGGGATCCACCCTGAAGAGGACTTGGCCAAACTCGACCGGCTGGGCATCCTCGACGCAGATCTCCCGGATGACCCCGCCGAACTCCGCTTCGATCTCGTTCATGATCTTCATCGCTTCGATGATGCAGACCGTCTGTCCCGCCGCCACCCGGGTGCCCGCCTTGAGATAGGGCTCGGCGCCCGGCTCCGGTGACGCGTAGAAGGTGCCCACCATCGGGGACTTGATCTCCTTGAGCGTGGAGACGCCGGC
>DATCXX010000061.1:0-6109 GCA_036565615.1 Gemmatimonadales bacterium
TTCAATCCGGAAACGGCGATCGGTTCCCTCCCGGCGCAGCGCATAGACAAAGCGCCCGGCCCGGGGATCCACTTCGAGCGTCCAGACGTTGGTGCGGGCAGCCGGAATGAGGGCGGCGGTAAAGGCGTCGGCCGGGAACTCCATCGTCCCGGCGGCGCCGGGAAGCCGGGCGTCCCCGCCATACCGGGTGACCGAATCGGGAGCGCCGTCGGCATGACGATGGTCGTGCTTGAGGCGAAGTCCGCCGCCTTCGCGGGTGATGACCCAGGTGCGGGAGCGGTCCTCGCCCACGTGGAAGGGAATCCGGATGGTGTCCGCCCCGCAGCTGCGCACGTGCATGACCAGGGTCCGGCCGGCAAAGCTGCTGTCGCCGGCCGGCGCTTCCACCACCCGTCCCGCGAAGGCCTTTCCGCAGAGGGAGCCGAGTCTGGCCCAGAACTCCGACTGGGGCGGTACCTGCGCCGGAGCGGCGGGAACGATCAGTTGCTGACTCCAGGGTCGGACCACACCCGTCAGGCCGGGCGGGACAACGGGAACCGCGCGGAGCTGATAAGTGCCGGCCGCCGGAGGGAGAAACTCGAAGTCGTAGGTCTCCCCGACCGCCACGACCTGTGCGGCGGGCTGCAGTTGCCGAAGAGCCTCGGGAAGGTCGGCCCCATCCTTGGCCCGCCGGCGCCACTCGACCAGAGTGGTCTCCCGCGCCAGCGAGAACCTGACGATTCCGCCGGCACCGATATTGATGAAGCGAAATCGGTGGGGAATCCCGGGCGTGAGCTGCTTCGGCGCCGAGGT
Source organism: Gemmatimonadales bacterium (assembly GCA_036565615.1). Classification (GTDB taxonomy): domain Bacteria; phylum Gemmatimonadota; class Gemmatimonadetes; order Gemmatimonadales; family GWC2-71-9; genus JABFSM01. The sequence goes on from DATCXX010000061.1 coordinate 793, forward strand.
GGTGGAGTCGCCGTTGATGAGGCTCCCGGGAATCGCACCCCGAACCGGCGGCCGACCATGCCAGGTGCTGAGGTAGACGTGATCGCGCGACGGATCAAAGCGCTCGCCCGGCTCCAGCACGATGAGCGCTCCTGCGGCGCCTCCGGTGACCTGCGCGATGTCGTTGAGATGGGTGTGGTAGATGAAGGTGCCGGCGCGAGGAAGGGTGAGCCGGGCCACGAAGGAATCCCCTGGCACGATGGGCGGCGCCATGGCCGCGCCGCCGCCACTCCACCCCGCCACCCCGTCGGACCAGCTCTCCAGCTCGAGCCCGTGCCAGTGCACCGCGGTGTGCTCCCGGGCGCGATTGTGCACCACGATGTCGGTGGCCGTGCCCCGGGTCACCACGATCGGAGAGCCGGGCACTTCCACCGAGTCCGGCCCCGGCGGCACCGGCCCCCGTTGCAGGACGAAGCTGTAGGTCGCCGGAATGGAGCCCCGCCGCCCGCCCTGCTGGAAGAACAGGTCGAGCCGCCGGGGCTCGCCGGTGCGGGGATACGATTCGCCGGGCCGGGGTCGAACCGGGATGCCAATGACCAGCCCGGCCATGTGCCTGACGGGATCGGCGGAATGCACGTCCCCCCCGTGCTCGTCGTGGCCCAATCGGGCTTCGGGAGTGACGTGGAACGTCACATGGCAGTGAAACAGCCAGTTTCCGGGGCGGTCCGGTGACCAGGTCAGGGTGCGGGTGCCCCAGGCCTGCATCTGTTCGGTGACCCCGAGCCGTCGCTCCGCCTCAGGAATGGTCCGGCTCGACCGGCCGTCTCCGGCGGCATCCAGCCGGAAATAGAACCCATGCAGATGCATGGGGTGGCCCCGGGTGGTGCCGTTGACGATGCGCCAGTGCACCGTGTCGCCCACGGTCAGCGGAACCCGCTCGGTGTAGGGCCAGGATTTCCCGTTGAAGCCGATCGCCTGGCGAAAGCTGGTCCCGCTCTCCAGCCCGATCACGTTGACCACGAAGATCCGGTCGGGAGGAGAGCCGCCCACCGGATCCACCACGAACGCACCCACCGCCGTTTCCCGTTCCGAGGGCCGACCGTCGGGGTCGTTTCCGATCACCGCCCGGTAGAGGTAGGTCCCGGGGGCTCCGGCGCGAAAGACGACCTCGGTCGTCCTTCCGGGGGGCAGGTGGACAGTGTCCGAGGGTGCGGTGGGCTGGGTGCCGAGCCCGATGAGATGGATAGTCGAATCGGTAAGCGCGTTCCTGATGGTCGCCCGAATCGGGGTGCCGGTCCGGGCCCGGATCAGCGGCGCCGGGATGCTGGGCAGCTGCCCCTCCTCCGCGAAGGCCTGGATGGTGATGTGAGGGCCGTTTTCGGCCTCGGGATACCATTCGGCGGTCTGGACCACCAGCCGCAGCACCAGGGTATCGCTCCGCATCGCGCCGGCCGGCCGGCGGTTGTCGTTGGCCGAGGCGCGCACCGCCTCCTCCCCGGACGGAGGGACCCCGTTCGCAAGGAGCACCACTGCGCCTGCCACCACCCGGGTGAGCCGGTTCATGACACCACGCTGGGGCCGAAGGGCGATCCCGTCAACATCTGAACCGCCCGCTCTCGCGCCTGTTGCATATCCGCACCATGTTTAGGGAGTGTCCGAACCCGTCCTGGTCGCCGAACGCTACGAAGTGATTCGCCCGCTCGGCCGGGGGAGCTTTGCCCACACCCTGCTGGCCCGGGACGTTCGCCTGGGCCGCCAGGTCGCGCTCAAGGTGCTGCATCCGCGGGGAGCCTCCGACCTCAAGGCCTACGAGCTGTTCGAGCGGGAAGCGGCGGTGCTGCGCGATCTGCGCCATCCCGGCGTTCCGGCCATTCACGCCTCGTTCCGGGCCCAGTGGGAGGGCGCCGACGCCGCGTTCCTCGTGATGGAATACATCGAAGGCTCCTCGCTGGCGGAATTCATTTCCGACCGGCGCCACCTGGAGCACGCCGAGGTGATCCACCTGTTCGACGAGCTGCTCGGCGTCCTCGACTACCTCCATTCCCGGGTGCCCCCGGTCCTGCACCGCGACATCAAGCCGGCCAATCTGATCGTGAGGCCCGAGGGCTCGCCGGTCCTGGTGGACTTCGGGGCGGTGCGCAACGTGTTCCGTTCCCCGGACGACGACGGGAGCACCGTCGTGGGCACTTACGGCTACATGCCGTACGAGCAGTATATGGGCCAGGCCAGCCCGGCCAGCGACCTCTATGCCCTGGGCGCCACCTTCCTGCACCTGGTCACCGGGCGGCCGCCGCCCGAATTCATGACCACCGCCGGCCGTCTGGAAATCCCGCCGGCCCTTCCCTGCGGAGAGCCGCTCCGGGGGCTGCTGGTCCGGATGCTGGCCCCCGCCCAGGCCGACCGGTTCCAGTCCGCCCGCGAGGTGCGTTCCGCGCTGCTGAGAGGTCCGGCGCCGGCGGCGCCGGCTCCATCCGCGGGACGGCCATCGACCGACCTGGTACCCCGGGAAACGCTGGTGCCCGTGGAGCTCGGTCCGGTCCCCCGGCCGCTCACCGGGGACAATGCCCGGCTGCTCCGCGCAGTCAGCTACAGTCCCTGGCAGCTGATGAATACCCAGGCCCGGGGCCGCGAGGAGTTCGGGGTCGTGGACGTCCTCCTGGTGGCGTTCTTCTCGCTGATCACCGCCGGCATTCTCCCGGCGATTTTCTTCAGCCTGTATTTCTCGCGCCGAAGGCGGTACAAGCGTTTCGTGCGGGACGGACTGCCTGCGCTGGCGCGGGTGCTGGACAAGCAGGACGAAAAGATCGGGTTCGACGAGAAGCTGACCCGGGTACGCTACGAGTTCGAGGTGGACGGCCGCCGCCGCCGGGGCTCCGATCAGGTCCTCCCCGCGATCGGGGAGCACTGGGACCAGGGCGATCTCATTCAGATTCTCTACCTGCCGGACCGCGACTTCGACAGCGTCATCATCAGCACGTCCTAGCCGTCACCACCTGTCAGCGTGCCTTCCGCGCGAAGGCGGCGTCGAAGGCCCGTCCCGCCGGACGGAAATCCAGGCCCCGGACAAAGCCGGCCGCTTCGGCGGCGCCGTGCTCCCGATCCATGTGGGAGTCTTCCCATTCGACCGAGAGCGGGCCGGCATACCCCACCTGGTTCAGGCTGCGCACCACCGCCTCGAAGTCGATCCGGCCCCGTCCCGGCGTCCGGAAGTCCCAGTTGCGCCCGGGCGCGCCGAACTCGGTATGACCGCCGAAGGTTCCCGCTTCGGTGGGCACCGGGCTCCACCAGACGTCTTTCACGTGGACATGAAATACCCGGGCGCCGAACTCCCGCAGGAACGCGAGGTAATCCACGCCCTGGTAGCCGAAGTGAGAGGGATCGAAGTTGAAGCCGAAGTGCCGGTGATTCCGCAGCGCGGCCAGGGCGCGCCGGGTGGACGCGATATCGAAGGCGATCTCCGCCGGATGCACCTCCAGCGCGAAATACACCCCCAGCTTCGCAAAGGCGTTGAGGATCGGGCGCCAGCGCGCGGCGAAATCGGCGAATCCCGCGTCGATTTCCCCGGGCAGATTGGGGGGAAAGGAATAGATCCGGCTCCAGATCGCGGACCCGCTGAATCCGTTGACGACCGTACGCCCGGTCCGGGCCAGGTGGGTCTTGACCGGTTTGGGCGCCGCGTCGAAGAACCGGCGAGCGACGCTCGCGGTGTCGATCATCTCCTGCGCGGCCCGGCGGCGCACCCCCTCCTCGTCGCCGTCCCCCCAGACGTGGGGCGGCAGAATGGCCTGGTGGCGCCGGTCGATCCGGTCGCAGACCGCCTGCCCCACCAGGTGATTGCTTATGGCGTAACAGAAGAGCCCGTGATCGCGGAGCAGCTGCCATCGGGCCCGGACATACCCCCGTTCGGTCAGCGCGCGGCGCACCTCGAAATGATCTCCCCAGCAGGCCAGCTCCAGGCCGTCGTAGCCCCACCCCTTCGCCTTGGCGGCCAGGGTCTCGAGCGGCAGGTCGGCCCATTGGCCGGTGAACAACGTCAGCGGTCTCATCGGACCTCGCGCAGGGGAACGGCACAATGCTCCCGGGCGCTGATCAGCGCCGCGTCCAGCACCCGCTGGGTCTCATAGGCGTCGGCAAAATCGGGCAGCGGGAGCTCCGGGCGGCGCCGGCCCAGCACCCGGAGGATGTCCGCGGCCATGTTGACGAAGCCGTGCTCATACCCCAGCGGATGGGCCTCGGGCCACCAGTTCGCCACGTAGGGATGCTCGCCCGCGGTGGTGCAGATGATCCGGCGCCAGCCCCGGGTCCCCCGGGGGAGGGTGGCGTCGTAGTACCAGAGGGCGTTCATGTCCTCGAACTCGAACCGCAGGCTTCCCCGCTCGCCGTTGAGCTCGATGGCGTTGTCGTTGAGATGGCCGGTGGCGACCCGGGAGCATTCGAAACTCGCTGCCGCCCCCCCGCTCAGGGTCCCCAGGAAGAGCGCCGCGTCGTCCACGGTGCTCCGGCCGGTGCGGCGGGTGCCGGGAATCTTTCGCCGGGACACGAAGGTCCGGACCAGCGCGCCGTCGATCGAGGTGAATTCCTCCCCGCTGATGAAGCGGGCCAGATCGACGATGTGGGCATTGAGGTCCCCGTGGGCTCCGGAGCCTGCCTCGGATTTCCGGAAGCGCCAGAGCAGCGGCGTGTCCTTGCCGCCCCAGCTCTGGAGGTAGCGGGCCCGGACGTGAAGGAGCCGGCCCAGCGCACCGTCCCGCGCCATGCCCCAGGCCAGGCCCACCGCGGGACAGCGGCGGTAGTTGAACCAGACGAACGTCTTTCCCCCCGCCCGGCGCGCGGCATCCCGCATCGCCCGCGCATCGGCCAGGGTGCCGGCCAGGGGCTTCTCGCAGGCGACGTGCTTCCCCGCCTCGAGCATCGCGATGGCCGGCTCGGCGTGCACGTGATTCGGGGTCGCCACATCCACCAGCTCGATCTCGGGATCCTGGGCCAGCAGCCGCCAGTCGGTGGCGTAGCGTTCCCACCCCCAGCGCGCCGCGAAGGCGGCGAGGGTTGTCTTGTCGCGGGCGCACACCGTGACCTGGCGCGTCCCCAGCGGGAGATCGAAGAAGCGGGGTGCCTGGCTCCAGGCGTTGCTGTGAGCCCGGCCCATGAACTGCTGGCCGATGAGGGCGATTCCGAGGGCGCGCGGCATGATGTCGGTCTCAACCTATCCCGGGGACCGGCGCCACGGAACCGCCCACCGCGAGATCGCGCGCCTCCGTCTCGAGGATCCCGGTGACCGCCAGGGCTTCCTCGAGGGTCGCGACCGGCCCGGCAGCCCGCCCCAGCACCAGCTCGACGA
>DATCXX010000090.1:0-4992 GCA_036565615.1 Gemmatimonadales bacterium
GTGAGAGGTGAGAGGTGAGACGTGAGGTTTCTCACCTCTTACATCTCACCTCTCACCGCCACGACCTCTATTTCCACCAGGACATTGCGGGGCAGCCCCGCCGCCGCTACGGTACTGCGGGCGGGACGGTGGGACCCGAAACGCCGGGCATAGACCTCGTTCATGGCGGCAAAGTCGCTCATGGTCTGGAGGAAGACCGTGGTCTTGACCACCCGGGAAAGGTCCGAGCCGGCGGCCCGAAGCACCGCCTCGAGGTTGCTCAGCACCTGCTCGGTCTGCTCCACGATCCCTTCGGCCGAGATTTCCATGCTGACGGGATCCAGCGCGATCTGCCCGGCGGTGAAGATCAGGTTCCCGGCCGTCACGGCCTGGCTGTAGGGTCCGATCGCCTTGGGGGCGTCGCCGGTCGCGGTGAATTGCAGTGTCATCAGAAGAGTCCCTCGATCTTGCCGTCAGGATGGACCCGGATCGCTTCCGCGGCCGGAGTTTTGGACAGGCCCGGCATGGTCATGATGTCGCCCGCCAGGGCCACCACGAAGCCGGCACCCGCCGAAGGATAGACGTCCCGGATGGTAATCCGGAACCCGGTGGGCCGGCCGAGCTTGGTGGGATCGTCGCTGAAGGAGTACTGGGTCTTGGCGATGCAGACCGGGGTGGCGGCGAGCCCCATCGCCTCGCACTGGGCAATGTTGCGCTCTGCGGTCGGGGCGTAGTCCACTCCGCTGGCGCCGTAAATCCCCGTGGCGATAGCCTCGATCTTGTGCTTGATCGGGAGCGAAGCGTCGTACAGCGGCCTGAATGCCCCCTTCCCCTCCTTCAGAACGGCCAGAATCTCGTTCGCAACAGCTTCCCCACCTTCCCCGCCTTTTGCCCACACGTCGCTCAGCGCGGCCCGCACCCCCCAGCTCCGGGCCGCGGCCAGCACGGCGTCGAGCTCTTCCCTGGAGTCGGACACGAACCGGTTGAGGGCGACCACGACCGGGAGGCCGAACTTCTGCATGTTGCGGACGTGGGCCTCGAGGTTGGTCATCCCCCGCTCCAGGGCGGGAAGGTCGGGCGTGCCCAGCGCGTCCTTCCTGACGCCGCCGTGCATCTTGAGGGCCCGCACCGTGGCGACGATCACCGCCGCCTCGGGGGTGAGACCTCCCAGCCGGCACTTGATGTCCAGGAACTTCTCCGCGCCCAGGTCGGCGCCGAAGCCGCCCTCGGTGATCACGATGTCGCCCAGCGACAGTCCCAGCCGGGTGGCCATCAGCGAGTTGCAGCCGTGGGCGATGTTCCCGAACGGGCCGCCGTGTACCAGCGCCGGACCGCCCTCCAGGGTCTGCACCAGGTTGGGCAGGATCGCGTCCTTGAGCAGCAGCGTCATCGCGCCCGAGGCCTTGAGGTCGGCCGCGGTGACCGGCTTCTTGTCCCGGGTGAGGCCGACGATGATCCGGCCCAGCCGGGCTTCGAGGTCCTCGAGGCCCGAGGCCAGGCAGAGGATCGCCATGATCTCGCTGCCGGGCACGATCACGAACCGGTCTTCCCGGGAGGGCCCGCCGTTGAGGCCGCCCAGCCCGACGATGATCTGCCGGAGCGAGCGGTCGTTCATATCGATCGTGCGGGGCCAGCTGATCCGCCGGGTGTCGAGGCCCAGCGCGTTGCCGTGATGGACGTGATTGTCCAGCATGGCGGAGAGCAGGTTGTGGGCCGAGGTGATGGCGTGGAAGTCGCCGGTGAAGTGCAGGTTGATCTCGTCCATCGGGATTAGCTGCGCGTACCCGCCGCCCGCCGCGCCGCCCTTGACCCCGAATACCGGGCCCAGCGAGGGCTCCCGGATGCAGATCACCACCTTCTGTCCCAGCCGGCGGAGCGCCTGCCCCACTCCCACCGTCACGGTGGACTTGCCTTCCCCCGCGGGCGTCGGGTTGATCCCGGTGACCAGCACCAGCTTCCCCTTCGGCTTCCGGGCCCGGATCGCCGCCATGGTGATCTTGGCCTTGGTGTGCCCGTAGGGGAGGATGTCCTCGGGTCCGAGGCCCAGCTCGGCCGCCACCGCGGCGATCGGACGCGGCGTTGCCGCCTGGGCAATTTCGATGTCACTTGGGACTGGTGCCACCGCCATGCTCCTTGTCGAGGGAGCAGGCAACAGGCAACGGGCAACAGGGTGACTGCGCTTAGCTGTTGCCTGCTGTCTGCTGCCTGTTGCCTAGCCTGAAGACTCTCACCGCATTCGCCGTCGTGATCTCACAGATCTCCTCGAACGACACTCCCCGCACCTCCGCTATCCGCTTCCCCACTTCGACCACGAACGCCGGCTCGTTGCGCTTGCCCCGGTGGGGCACCGGCGCCAGGTAGGGCGCGTCGGTCTCGACCAGCAGACGATCGGCGGGGATCCGGCGGATGGCGTCGTCGCCGGCCCAGGACCTGAACGTCACCATCCCGCTGAACGAGAAGTAGTGGCTCAGCCGGAGCCCCGCTTCCAGCAGCGACGGTCCGCTGCTCCAGGAATGCAGGATGGCGACGGTGCCGGGATGATCCCCGAGGATCGCCGCGACGTCGTCGTCGGCCTCGCGGGCATGAATCACCGCCGGTTTGCCGGCCTCCCGGGCCAGCGCGAGCTGCGCGTCGAAGGCGAGCCGCTGCCGGTCCCGGGGCGAGTGATCGTAGTGGTAGTCGAGCCCCATCTCCCCCGCCGCCACCACCCGCGGTTCCGCCAGCACCTGCGAGAGCCAGGCGGCGGTGCCCTGGTCCCACCGGGAGGCGATGTGGGGGTGGATCCCCGCGGTCGCCGAGATCCGGGGATCGCCCGCGGCGAGCGCCAGGGCCCGTGCCGCCTCCTCGGGCGACTCGCCCACCACCACCAGATGCCCCACCCCCGCCCCCGCCGCTCGCGCAACCACCTCGGCAACGTCCGCGTCGAACGCGGCGTCACCGAGGTGGCAGTGGGTGTCTACCAGCACCAGGACCGGATCAGCGAGCCGGCTGCGGCTTTCGGCCTCCCGGGGCCGGGAGCGGCTGGGCCGCGTGCCGGAGTCCGCGCGCCTGCGCGCCGGGCCAGCGCCGCTCGATGAACAGCAGCACCGGCGACGCGATGAAGATGGACGAGAAGGTTCCGATGAAGAGCCCGAAGAACATCACCAGCGCGAAGGGCCGGATCACCTCGCCTCCGAAGATCGCCAGCGCGAGCAGGGTGGCGAGCGCGGTGCCGCCGGTCATCACCGTGCGCGGCAGAGTCTCGTTGACCGCCCGGTTGAGCACGGCGACGAAGCTGTCCTTGGGGTATTTCTTGAGGTCCTCGCGCACCCGGTCGAAGATCACGATGGTGTCGTTGAGCGAGTAGCCGACCACGGTCAGGATCGCCGCCACCACCACCAGGCTCACCTCCAGGTCCATCACCCCGATGAAGGCGATGGTGGCCAGGATGTCGTGCCCGGTCGCCGCCACGGCGGCGAGCCCGAACCGCCACTCGAAGCGCCAGGCCAGGTAGATCAGCACCGCCACGAACGACAGGAGGATGGCGAGCAACGCCCGCTGCCGGAGCTCGCTGCCGACCTTGGGGCCCACCGCTTCGCTGCGGATGATGGTGTACCGGCCCGACCCCAGCACCTGGTCGAGCGCCCGGCGCATGACCGCCGTGGTGGCTTCGGTGTCGTCGGGCGCCGCGTCCGCGAGCCGGGCCCGGATCACGTACTCCCCCGCCCCGCCGAAGCTCTGGATCTCGGCCCCGGGAAGGCCCTGGGCCTCGAGTCCGCTGCGCAGCCTGGCGGTCACGTCGTTCTGCCCCTGGGTCTGGATCTGGAAGAGGGTTCCCCCGGTGAACTCGATGCTGTAGTTGAGTCCCCGGATGAGCAGGAACGCCAGTCCCACCGCGAACACGATCCCGGTCAGGACGTAGGCATGCCGCCGGACGCTCAGGAAGTCGTAGCTGGCGTTCTTGAAGGGCCGCCACTTGCCGATGCTGAGGGTCTTCGCATCCGGCTGCCGCTTCAGCCATATCATGTACATCGTGCGGGTGATGAACACCGCGGTGAGCAGCGACGCGAAGATGCCGATGATCAGGGTGACCGCGAAGCCCTGGACCGGCCCGGTGCCGAACTGGAAGAGGAACATCGCGGTCAGCACGGTGGTCAGATTCGAATCGATGATCGCCGGCATGGCGTGCTTGAACCCCTCATCCACCGCGAGCCGCACCGTTTTGCCGAGGGCCAGCTCCTCCCGGATCCGCTCGAAGATCAGCACGTTGGCGTCGACCGCGATGCCGATGGAGAGGATCAGGCCGGCCAGACCGGGCAGGGTCAGGGTGGCCCCCATCATCGAGAGCCCGGCGAGGGTGAACAGGATATAGAAGGCCAGCGCGATGACCGCGAGCCCGCCGCTCAGGGCGTAGTACCCCAGCATGGTCAGGATCACGACCGCGGTGCCCACGATGCCGGTGACGATGCCGCCCCGGATCGAGTCTTCGCCCAGGCTGGCGCCCACCCGGCGCTCCTCCACCACCTTGAGCGGCACCGGCAGCGCGCCGGCCCGCAGGGTGAGCGCCAGGTCCTGCGCTTCCTGGAGCGAGCGGTTGCCCAGGGTGATCTGTCCGCTCCGGTCGATCCGGCCCTGGATGACCGGGGGACGGCCCTGGACCCGGCGATCCAGCACAATGGCCATGAAGTCGCCGATGTGCCGCGCGGTCTCGGCTCCGAACCGCCGCCCGCCGGCCCGGTCCAGCTCGAACCGCACGATGGGGCCGTTGGTCAGCGGGTCGATCGCCGCCGTGGCGTCCACCAGGCTTTCGCCGGTGATGATCGGCTTCTCGTCCACCAAATAGAGCAGCCGGAACTGGTTCACCCCCGCGCTGGTCGGCGCGCCGGACCAGAGGAACTCCGTCCCGCGGGGCCAGACCGCCTTCACCTGGGGCAGATTGAGCAGGCTGTCCACCCGGGGGAAGGTGGCCTCGGTGACCACGAACTCTCCCGGAGAGGCCTGAAGCCCCGCGGCCGCAGCCGGCTGGATCAGGGT
>DATCXX010000102.1:0-3596 GCA_036565615.1 Gemmatimonadales bacterium
GTTCCAGAAGGCCCAGCTCCGCCAGCCGGCCCCGGGCGGTGCCTGCCGGGTCGGCCAGGCCGTAGAGCCGGGCGGCGAAGCCGAGATTCTCGGCCGCGCTCAGGTCGTCATAGAGATGGCTCTGATGGGAGAGCAGTCCGATCGCCCGCCGGGAGGTGGGCTCCCGTCCGGGCGCCGTGCCGTCGAGGGTGACCGAGCCTCCGTTGGGGCGGGCCAGCCCGGCCAGGATCCGGAGCAGGGTGCTCTTCCCGGCACCGTTGGGACCGACAATGAGGTGGCACTCTCCCGCACTTGCGGTGAGCGAGATGCCCCGGAGAACCCGGACCGCGCCGAACCGGCGCTCCAGGGAAGTGGCATGGAGAAGTGGGGAGGTTGCCGGAGAGGGGGCGCCGGTCACCGCGGCAATATAGCTACGGCTGTCCCGGCTCGATTTCGAAGAGGTCCGTCATCAGCGTCAGGGCGAGCAGGTAGCGCAGCTCTTCGCTCGGCTTGCGCAGCACCACCCGCTGGCTCCGGGCGGACGCCTGCCGCTGAATCAGCATGAGCGCCGACAGCCCGGCGGAATCCACCCGCACCGTGCGGGCCAGATCCAGGATCAGGATTCCTCCATCCGGCATCTCGGCCAGCTCCCGGGTCACGGCTTCCCGAAACGCAAGACGGGTCTCGAGACCCAGCTCTTCCGGGGCGGTGATGTTTCGGGCTGTTGCCTGCGTAGCCGACATGGCTGCCTCCTCACCGGCCGAAATGGCGAGGACGGTGCCACCCGACCAACTCACCGATCTTGAACCACTTACCGGGGAGGATTGCGCACGGAAATGCGGTGTGCACCCCGCACTCCGCGAAAGCCATGGGGATCTGCGTCAATGCAGCATGCGTCGCGCGACGCATGCTGCTGCAGCGCGCGCCCTTGTGGGAATACGGCACGCGCCTCAGTCTTCAGCGAAAGCCTTGAGTCCCTGACACCCAACATCCAACCCCCGGCGCCCATGAGCCAGCAGCTCGATACACTGCTTTCGGAAAATCGGCGCTTTCCCCCGTCCCCTGAGTTTGCGGCCCGGGCGGGCGGGACCGCCGAGCTCTACCGGCGCGCCGCGGCCGATCGGCTGGGGTTCTGGGAGCAGGAAGCCAGGACTCTCGAATGGAGCGCACCCTGGTCTGCGGTCCTCGAGTGGACTCCGCCCCACGCCAAGTGGTTCGTGGGCGGAAAACTCAACGTCTCGGTCAACTGCCTCGACCGGCACCTGTCGGGACCCCGGCGGAACAAGGCGGCGCTGATCTGGGAAGGAGAGCCGGGCGACCGGCGGACCCTGACCTACTGGGAGCTCTCCCGCGAGGTCAATCGGGCCGCCGGCGCCCTCCGCCGGCTCGGCGTCGCCCGGGGCGACCGGGTGGCGATCTACCTCCCGATGATCCCCGAGGCCGCCATCGCCATGCTGGCCTGCGCCCGGATCGGCGCGGTGCACTCCGTCGTTTTCGGCGGGTTTTCCGCCGAATCCCTCCGGGACCGGATCAACGATGCCCAGGCGACCACCCTCATCACCGCCGACGCGGGGTATCGCCGCGGCCAGGTGGTCCCCCTCAAGCGGTTCGCCGATGAGGCGCTCACGGACTGCCCCTCGATCCGCCACGTCCTGGTGGTGCGCCGGCGCCCCGGCGCCGAAGGGGACGAAGCCTTCGCGAAAATGCAGGAGGGCCGGGACCACTGGTGGCACCGCTTCCTCGACGACGCGCCGCTGACCGCCGCCCCCGAGGAAATGGACTCGGAGGACCTGCTCTTCATCCTGTATACCTCGGGCACGACCGGAAAGCCCAAGGGCATCGTGCACACCACCGGCGGATATCTGACCCAGGCCGCCGCCACCACGAAGTACGTCTTCGACCTCAGAGAGGAGGATCTCTTCTGGTGCACCGCCGACATCGGCTGGGTGACCGGGCACTCCTATGTGGTGTACGGACCCCTGGCCAACGGCGCGACCGTGTTCATGTACGAGGGAGCTCCCGACTGGCCCGAGCGGGACCGGTTCTGGAGCATGATCGAGCGGAATGGGGTGAGCGTGCTGTACACCGCGCCGACCGCGATTCGGGCGTTCATGAAGTGGGGAGTCGAGCATCCCGCCCGGCACGACCTCTCCTCGCTCCGCCTGCTGGGCTCGGTGGGTGAGCCGATCAACCCCGAAGCATGGATGTGGTACCACGAGCACATCGGCAAGGGACGCTGTCCCATCGTGGACACCTGGTGGCAGACCGAGACCGGCGGGATCATGATCACACCGCTTCCCGGAGTCGTCACCACCAAGCCCGGCTCGGCGACGATTCCCTTCCCCGGGATATCCGCGGAGCTGGTGGACTCCGCGGGGAGCCGGATCGAGGTGGGCGGCGGCTTCCTCACCCTCACCGAGCCCTGGCCCGGGATGCTGCGAACCATCTACGGCGACGACCAGCGCTACCGGGACACTTACTGGAGCCGTTTTCCCGGGAAATACTTCGCGGGCGACGGCGCCAAGGTGGACGAGGAAGGCTACTGGTGGATCCTGGGCCGGGTGGATGACGTGCTCAATGTGGCGGGGCACCGCATCGGGACGATGGAGGTCGAGAGCGCCCTGGTGGACCACCCCAGCGTCGCCGAAGCCGCGGTGGTGGGCCGGGCCCATGAGCTCAAGGGCCAGGCACTCGCGGCGTTTGTCACCCTCAAGGAGGGCCATGCCGCCACCACCGAGCTCAAGGACGACCTCAAGGACCATGTGGTGCGGAAGATCGGCGCCATCGCCCGGCCCGACGCCATTTTCTTCAGCGGCGACCTGCCCAAGACCCGGAGCGGCAAGATTATGCGCCGGCTGCTCAAGGACATTGCGGAGGGCCGGACCCTGGGCGACACCACTACCCTGGCCGATCCGGGCATCGTGACCAAGCTGAAGGAGGAGTACGCCTTCTTCGACGAAATCACCCAGGCCTGGCGGACGGTCAAGGCGCTGTCGCAGGATGCGGAGGAGTAGGACCCGATTCAGCCGCCGGCGAGTACGCGATGCGCGACCCGGGTGGCATTGGCCATCAGCGTGAAGGTCAGATTCTTGGCCGGCAGGCTTGGGAAGCTCGAGCCATCCGCGAACCAGAGATTGGGAAAGTCCCGGCTGCGTCCGCCGTCGTCGGTGCTCCAGGGGCGCGGATCCGGGGTCATGGGAAACGTGCCCGCGTAATGGACGCTCGCCCCCATCGGCCGCATGTGGGCCATCCCCGGCGGGACGATGCACCCGAGCCGCCAGAGCGCGGCCCGAAGCCGGCGCACCGCGTCGCCCAGCCGGGCCGGCTCATCGGGGGGCGGTGCGTACTCGATCGCCACCCGCAGCGTTCCCGCTTCCTTCACCAGAGTCACCGCATTCTGCTCCCGCCGGGTGTCGTGGAAGTTGAGGTTGACCACCCCCAGCGCTCCGTGCGCCGCCCGCGCGACCCGGAGCGCGGTCCGGAGGTCGAAGGGTAGCTGCTGAATGATCGGGTGCATCAGGGCGGTTTTCAGGGTGGTGAGCTGGCCGTGCACGTGGGCCCGCGGGTCGGGGGCGGCCAGTCCCAGCCCGACGAGATGGTATTGATACCGATCGGCC
>DATCXX010000006.1:0-3550 GCA_036565615.1 Gemmatimonadales bacterium
ACCGGCGCGTCGGGAGTCGGATTCTCAGGACTCATGCCTCTCCTTCGATCGCAGTTCGCGTCCTCCGCGTCTTCCGCGTCCGGCGCGTCTTTCCCCTTGCGCCCCCTTACCCCAGGCGTATCGTTCACGCTCCATCCCGGAGGCAGCCCCCGCGTGAACGGCCAGCACCCCATCGAGGTGACGGTGAATGGAACCCGCCACGCACGCGAGGTGGAGCCCCGGCTGCTCCTGAGCGACTTCCTGCGCCACGACCTGGGGCTCACCGGCACCCACGTCGGCTGCGAGCACGGGGTCTGCGGCGCCTGTACCGTGCTGTTCGACGGCGAGCCGGCCCGCTCCTGCCTCATGTTCGCGGTGCAGGCCGATGGCCATGCGGTGGACACCGTGGAAGGGCTCGCCACCGGGGACACCCTTCATCCGGTGCAGCGCGCCTTTCACGAGACCCACGCCCTCCAGTGCGGGTTCTGCACCCCGGGCATCCTGATGACGCTGATCCCCTTCCTGCGGGATCATCCCGCCCCCACCGAAGCCGAAATCCGCGAAGCCCTTTCGGGTCACCTCTGCCGCTGCACCGGCTACGCCAACATCATCGCCGCGGTACAGCGGGTGGTAAAGTATGAGGGCGCCCGGTGAAGCACGCGAGCTACATGGGACAGCGGGTGCTTCGGCTGGAAGACGCCAGGCTGCTGACCGGCCGGGCCCTCTTCGTCGACGATGTCGAGCTGCCCGGCATGCTGCACGTCGCGTTTCTGCGGAGCGACGACGCCCACGGGATCCTGCGGCGCATCGATGCCACCGCGGCCCGGACCCGTCCCGGCGTGGTCGCGGTGTACACCGCCGCGGACCTGGGAGACTATTGGCGCCCCGGCCCGCTGCTGGTGCCTCCGCCCCCGGTGCCGGGTCTCATCTTCAATGCGGCGACCCAGGTGCCGCTGGTGCGCGACAAGATACGGCATTGCGGCGAGGCCCTGGCCATGGTGGTGGCGGAGAGCCGCTACCTGGCCGAGGACGCGCTGGAGCATGTGGTGGTCGAAGTGGACCCGCTCCCCGCGGTGGCCGGGCTCGAGGCCGCGCTGCTGCCCGGCGCGCCCCTGGTGCACGAGCAGTTCGGCAGCAACCTCGCGGCCCAGGTGCACCAGCGCAAAGGCGACTACGCCGCGGTGCGCAGCTCGGCCGCCCGGGTGATCGCGCGGAGGTTCCACTACGACCGCGGCGCGTCGGCGGCGATCGAGAATCGCGGGGTGGTGGCGGCGTGGGATGGACGCGCCGGAGAGCTGACGGTCTGGGACACCACCCAGGCGCCCATCCCGATTCGCAACGGGCTGGCCGCGATGCTCGGGCTGGGCGAATCGCAGGTGCGGGTGATCGCCCCGTTCATCGGGGGCGGCTTCGGCCCCAAGATCATGATGTTCTACCCCGAGGAGGTGCTGGTGCCTTGGGCGGCGCGGCAGCTGGGGCGCCCGGTCAAATGGATCGAGGACCGCCGGGAGAATTTCTACGCCACCACCCAGGAGCGCAGCCAGATTCACGATGCCGAGCTGGCCGTCTCGGCCGACGGCCGGATCCTCGGCGTGAAGGACGTCTTTCTCCACGACACCGGCGCCTACGATCCCTACGGCCTGACCGTTCCGATCAACAGCCAGTGCACCCTGCTCGGTCCCTACCAGGTCCCCCATTACGACAGCGAGTTCAAGGCGGTCTTCACCAACCGCCCCATCGTGACCCCGGTCCGGGGCGCGGGACGGCAGCACGGGGTCTTCGTGATGGAGCGGCTGCTCGATCTCGCGGCGCGCGAGCTGGGCCTCGACCGGGTCGAGATCCGCCGCCGCAACTACATCCCGGCGGACGCCTTTCCCTACGATCACGAGATCCTGTTCCAGGATTTCCGCCCCCTGGTGTACGACAGCGGGAACTATCCCGCCGCGCTGGAGAAAGCGGTGGCGATGATCGGCTACGCCGATTTCGTGGAGAACGAGCAGCCCCGGCTGCGGGCCGAGGGCCGCCATGTCGGTATCGGGGTGGTGTCGTACATCGAGGGCACCGGGATCGGTCCCTACGAGGGCGCCCGGGTGACGGTCGAGCCCAGCGGCATGGTGCGGGTCGCCACCGGCGTCGGGACCCAGGGACAGGGCCACTTCACCACCTTTGCCCAGCTGGTGGCCCAGCAGCTTGGGGTGGACGTGGCGCAGGTGCAGGTGAGCACCGGCGACACCCGCGACTTCAACTGGGGCACCGGAACCTTCGCCAGCCGGGGCGCGGTGGTGGCGGGGAGCGCGTGCCATGCGGCGGCGCTCAAGGTGCGCGGCAAGATCCTGACCCTCGCGGCCGGGCTGCTGGGCTGCGCCGAGACGGAGATCGAGCTGTTCGACGGGCGCGCGTCGGTGCGGGGGGCGCCGGAACGGGGTCTGACCCTGGGCGAGCTGGCCCGCAAGGCCAATCCGCTGCGCGGCGCGGTCGTTCCCGGCACCGAGCCGGGGCTCGAAGCCACCGCCTACTTCGGGCCCGACCGCGGCAACGCCGCCAGCGGGGTGCACGCCATCCGGGTCGAGGTGGATCCGGAGACCGCCGAGGTGAAGATCACCCGCTACGTCGTGGTGCACGATTGCGGCAGGGTGATCAATCCGATGGTGGTGGAGGCCCAGGTGCAGGGCGGGGTCGCCCACGGCATCGGCAACGCCTTCTACGAGCAGCTGATCTTCGACGACAACGGGCAGCTGATGAACGCCTCGTTCATGGACTACCTGCTGCCCACGGCGCTCGACGTGCCCACGGTGGAGCTGGCCCATATCGAAACCCCGTCGCCGCTCAATCCGCTGGGGGTCAAGGGCGTGGGCGAAGCCGGGGCGATTCCGACCGGGGCGGCGTTCGCGCAGGCGGTGGAAGACGCCCTGCACGGGACCGGGGTGGAGATCACCGAGATTCCGCTGAGCCCGAGCCGGCTCCATGCTCTGATCGCGCAGGCGCGCGGAGGCACCCCATGATCGTCGAGGGCGTCCATCTGTTTCCCGGGCCTCGCGAAGTGGTCTGGAACCTCCTGCTCGATCCCGACGTGCTGGCCAAGACGATGCCGGGCAGCGCCAAGATCACCCGGACCGGCCCCGACCGGTACGAGGGGACGATGGCGATGGGCATCGGGCCCATTTCCGCCGCGACCTTCGATGTCGCCATCGTGGTCACCGATCAGCTCGAGCCCGAGCGCTACACCATGCAGATCGACGGCCGGGGCGGCTTCGGCTTTACCCGCGGGATCGCGGCGGTCTCGCTGGCGGCCGAAGGCGCCTCCACCCGGATGCATTACCAGGCCGACCTCCAGGTGGGCGGCAAGATCGCCGCGGTGGGCCAGCGGCTGCTCGATTCGGTGAGCAAGCTGCTCCTGCGCCAGGGCCTCGAGGCTATGACCCGGGAGCTGGAACGACGCCTTGCGGGAGGCGCGGCGTGAAGCCGCCCCAGTTCGGCTACCACCGGCCCGGCTCGCTGCCGGACGCCCTGGCCCTGCTGGGTGCCCACGCCGGCGCCAAGCCGCTGGCGGGAGGGCAGAGCCTGATCCCCG
>DATCXX010000127.1:0-3573 GCA_036565615.1 Gemmatimonadales bacterium
CCGGTGCTTCCCGCCAGCGACGCCGAAGCCATGGGGGACTCCATCGCGCTCTCGTTCTTCGTGAAGCACGCCGAGGGGGCCACCCTGGTCGGCCACACCGGGAGCCAGCGGGGCTTCCGGGCGTTCTTCTACCTGCACCCCGAGACCAGGACCGCCATGGTCGCCGCGTTCAACACCGCGGCCGCGGAGGAGCGGCCCGGCACCCATCCCGACATCGGCGCGCTCCGGGAGGGGATCGTCTCGCGGGTGGTGAAAGGCGTGCTGCCGCTCTTCCGCTAGATTTCCCGGGTGCGCCTCGACCCCGGTGACCGCCGCGATTTCTTCCGCCAGAGCTTCGGCCAGTGGGCCGAACGCATGCTGGAGCGGACCGAAGAGCGGATCGTCCAGCAGAAGTATTTTCGTCCTCCCGGCGCGCTGCCGGAGATGGCGTTTCTCGCGGCCTGCACCCGCTGCGGCGCCTGCGAAACCGTGTGTCCGCCCCATGCCATCCTGCCGGTCCCCTCGAGCGGCGGCCTGGCGGCGGGGACCCCCTCGATCGATTCCGGGAGCCAGCCCTGCATCGCCTGCACCGACATGCCCTGCGTCAAGTCATGTCCCACCGGCGCGCTCACCCTGCCGGCGCAGGGGTGGGAGGGATATCGTATGGCGGCGCTCGAATTCCTTCCCGAGCGCTGCGTCACCTACCGCGGGACCCCCTGCCGGGTGTGCGCCGACGCCTGTCCGGTCGGTGAGAAGGCGCTGACGATCGACGCGGCGGGACATCCCGTCGTGCGCCACGAGGGGTGCGTCGGGTGTGGGGTGTGTGTGCGGGAGTGCATCACCTCGCCGTCCTCTTTTCAGCTCACGATTCTCCAGGAGTGACGATGGCGGAGGTTCCGTACCGGGTGGAGAAGCCCTGGGGCCACGAGCTCATCTGGGCGCGGACCGACCGCTACGTCGGGAAGATTCTGCACGTGAAAGCCGGCCACATCCTGAGCTGCCAGTACCACAACGTGAAGGACGAGACCATGCACGTGTTGCGAGGCGAGGCGATCCTGCGGCTGGGCCTGGGCGACGACCTGCGGGAGCGCCGGGTCCGGGCGGGGGAGTCGGTCCACATCCCGGCCACCACGGTGCACCAGCTCGAAGCGGTCGAGGATACCGACGTGCTCGAAGCCTCCACCCCGGAGCTCGACGACCTGGTCCGGCTGTCCGACCGCTACGGAAGGAGCTGAGCGTGCAGGTCATCATTCCGCTCGCCGGCAAGGGCACCCGGCTCCGGCCCCACACCCACCTGGTGCCCAAGCCGATGCTCAAGGTGGCCGGCCGTCCGGTGATGGACTGGGTCATGGACCGGCTGGCCCCCCTCGACGTCACCGAGCTGATCTTCATCACCGGCCACCTGCGCGACCAGGTCGAGGCCTATTCCAGCGGGCGCTACGGGATTCCCTGCCGCTACATCGAGCAGACGGTCCAGGACGGCACCGCCGGGGCGGTGAATCTGGCCCGCCCCCACGTCACGGGGCCGGTGCTCATCGTGTTCGTGGACACGGTGTTCGAAGCCGACCTCGGCCTGATCAACCGGACCGACGCCGACGGAATCATCTGGGCCAAGGAAGTCGATGATTATCAGCGTTTCGGCGTGGTGGTCACCGACGCCCAGGGCTTCATGACCCGGATCGTGGAGAAGCCCTCGGAGCCGATCAGCAAGCTCGCCAACATCGGGCTCTACTACGTTCGCGATGTCGCGGCCCTCTGGCAGGGGATCGACCACGTGCTGGCCGCCCCGGCCAACAAGGGCGAGTTCTTCCTGACCGACGCTTTCCAGTGGATGATCGAGCGGGGACGCCGGATCCTCACCGCGGAAGTCGGGGCCTGGTACGACTGCGGCAAGCTGGACACCCTGCTCGAGACCAACGAGCTCCTGCTCCGCAAAGGCGCGGCCCGTTCGGGCTCCCATCCCGGCGCCACCATCCACCAGCCGGTGCTCATCGAGGACGGGGTCGTGCTGGAGCGCTCCACCGTCGGGCCCAACGTCACCATCGAGCAGGGCAGTGTGATCCGGGATTCGGTGCTCTCCCACGCCATCCTGGGGGCCCGCTGCTCCCTCACCGGGGTGCACCTGTCCAACTCGATGGTGGGGAACGATGTGGTGATACGCGACTTTCGCGGCACCGCCAGCCTGGGCGATCACAGCGAGCTGACCGGCAGCGGCTAGTGGCGATCACCGACGAGCTCTGCCGCTCGTTTCTCGACCTCTGGTGGCATTTCGATCCGGCTTCTGCCACCATGGCCGGGGCGCCGGGGCAGGACGGCCGCCTGGGCAGCTTCGATCCCGACGCGGTGCGGAGCCACGCGGCGGCGCTCCGCTCGATCGCGGGCGCCGCCGAGGACCTGGAGGTCGACGAGCTCGCCGACGAAATCGACCGCACCGCGCTGCTCGATCACCTGCGGGTCCTGCTGTTCCGCCTCGACGAGGAACACCCCCACCGCACCGATCCGGTCTTCTGGATCAGCCACGCCTGCTCGGCATTCGACGGGCTGCTGCTGCGCTCGCCCAGCGATCCGGCCTCCGCCACCGCGGCGCTGGACCGGCTGCGCGAGCTGCCCCGCTTCCTGACCGACGCGCGCGACACCCTGAGGGATCCCCCCCAGCTGCTGCTGGATGCCGCGGTGGCGATGCTGCCCGGGCTTTCCGTGCTGCTCGACGAGACCGCGACCCGGTTCGCCCCGCTCTGGGCCGCCTTCGACGAAGACGATTCGGCCGCGATCGTCGCCGCCGCGGAATCGGCGGTGGGCCGGACCGGCCAGGCGCTCCGCTCCGAGATCGCCGCGAGCCCGGCACCGGGCGCCGAAGCGGTGGGAGAGGACGAAGTGGACCGGCGGCTGCACCACGAGCATGCCAGCGTGCACAACGGGGCCGAAGTGTGGCGCGCCGCCAACCGTCTGGTCACCGAGACCGAAGCCGAGGTGGCCGCGCTGGCCGCGGTCATCGATCCGGGACGGGGCTGGCGGGAGGTCTACGAGACACTCCCCGGGAGCGGGGAAGATGCCGCCAAGGTGTGGCGGGAGTCGCTGGCCGAATCGTGGCGCGTGGCCGAGGCGGCGGGCTTCGGGGTGGTTCCACCCGCGCCGCTCGAGGTGATCCCGGCGCCCGACTACGTCGGGGTGCTGGAGCCCGAGGCGTCCTATCGCCCATCCGATGGCCGGAGTCCCGCGCGGGTGCTGGTATCCGGCACCTCGACGGTCCTGGCGCCCTGGCTCGCCGCGCGACTGGGCCCACCCGGCGTCCACCTGCACCGCTCCCGCTGCGACGGCCTCTCCCGGCTGGTGCGGCGCCACCTTGCGACTTCGAGCACCGCGCAGGGCTGGAGCCTCTACGCCCAGGAGCTGGTGCGCGATCACGGCCTCTCACCCGATCCCGAGTCCCGGCTGGCGGAGCGGGTGCTGTTGCTGCGCGACGCCCACCTCGCGGTGGTGGACCTGGGGATTCACACCCGCCAGTTCACCGCTGCCGACGCGATCGGCTACCTCACCGCGCACCTCCCGGTCGAGCGGACCGCCGCGCTGGCGGCGGTGTGGCGGGTGGCCTGC
>DATCXX010000162.1:0-4239 GCA_036565615.1 Gemmatimonadales bacterium
GCGCCGGGCCACAATGGCCCGGAACGCGGCGCGAAACTCGTCATAGCTGACCCGGGTCTGGTCCACGTAGATCTGGCCGCTCCGGTCCACGGTCACGATGATCCCCTCCCGGGCCATCCAGCCGACCAGGCCGTTGCCGAAGCCTTCCAGCTCCGACTCGAAATCGCCGACCTTGCCGGCGAAGAAGTTGTACGCCATCACTGCGGGGATGGCCGCCGCCAGACCGGCCACGGTGGTCACCAGGG
The DNA here is from genome assembly GCA_036565615.1 of Gemmatimonadales bacterium. Lineage (GTDB taxonomy): Bacteria > Gemmatimonadota > Gemmatimonadetes > Gemmatimonadales > GWC2-71-9 > JABFSM01. The sequence continues at coordinate 246 of DATCXX010000162.1, forward strand.
CCTCGGCCACCCCGGGCGCCACCGCGGCCAGATTCCCCGACCCGCTGCGGGAGATCCCGATGAAGGCGTCCATGACGCCCAGCACGGTGCCCAGGAGCCCCAGCAGCGGACTCACCGCGCCCAGGGTGGCCAGCCACCCGACATAACGCGCCGCGGCGTCCCGCTCTGCCGCCACCTCCTTGCCCAGGACCATCTTCAGCGCCTCGAGCTGGGTGGGTGACAGCGCGCCATGCCCGGTACCGTCCTCCCGGATCACCCCGGGCTGCAGCTGGGAATAGAAGGTGAGCCCCTCCCGGAACAGCCGGCCGAACGGAGAAGGCGGCAGCTTCATCGCGGCTCGATAGGCTTCCTGGAGCTTGGGCGAGCGGTCCAGCTCGGCGTTGAAGCGATCCGCCTGCCGCCGGAGCCGGCGGAACTGGAAGCCCTTGAGCCCGATCAGGAACCAGGAAGCCAGCGAGAAGACCACCGTGACGGCGAGGACGATCTTTGTTTCGATGCTCGAGGTGAGCAGCAGCTCGAGCGGTGTCATGGGGAGCGGCGCAGTGGCCTGGAGAAGCGTCATGCGCGAAAGATAGAACCACTGCTGCGAGGAGCGAATAGCGGATAGCAAAGAGCGAGGAAGGAAGCTCCCTCCTCGCTCTTCGCGACTCGCTACTCCCCAGCGGGGGAGGTCAGTCTATCGGGGGAGGGTGGCGACCTGGCGCACCGTGGTGCCGGGCATGATGTCGGGCGAGACCACGCCCATCACCTTGACGGTGGCGGTGCGGTTGCGCACGTGGACCACCTGGAGGGTGGCCATCCGCTCGTCGATCGCGTCCGCCGTGGAGCGGGGCTGCGGGCCCGGGGTGCGGCGCGCTTCGAACAGGTCGCCCGCCGCCACGCCGGCTTCCTTGCCCACGGTGATGAAGAGCACGTCCTGGGGGTGGCGCAGCTCCCGGAGATCGCGGGGGATGAGCACCTGGCCCTGCACCCCGCCCTGCACCGGCCGATAGTCCACCGCGCCGGGGTCGGCAAACTTCTCCGCGGGCAGCACCGACTGGCCCTCCCGGATCGGGCCGAAGACCGCGACGACCTCACCCACCGCCTGGGCGCCATTCTGCATGGTAATCCGCAGCAGCCCGGTGGGGACCACGATCTGGCCGTAGCCGACCGGCCCGTCCCGTCGGTCCAGGGTGACGACGCTGTCGCCGATGGCGTAGCTGCCCCCCTCGGGCGGCAGCAGGCCCACCAGGGTATGGATCTGGACCGCCGCGCGGGTCCGGCCGCTCTCGATCTGCTCGGGCGTGACCGGGCCGAGCAACCGGCCGTAGGGAAGCGAGTCGCCTTCGCTCAGGAAGCCGGCCGAATAGAACTCCCCGGCCCGGAGCGGAGAATACTTGACGTCGCGATAGAGCTTGAAGGCTTCCTGCACGTTGGTGACCCGCCGGCGCCGGAAGAGATCCAGTCCGTCGCCCAGGGTGTCGCCCGGGCTCACGACCACAATGCCGGGGGCCGGGGGCGGCGTGTCGGTGGTCGGCACCGCCGGCTCGCCCGGAGCGGCATCCAGCCGGAGCACCTCGCCGGGATAGATCCAGTGGGGATCTTCCACCACGTCGGTGTTCATCCGGTAGATCTGAGGCCAGAGGAAGGGATCGCCCAGATAGGTTCGGGCGATGTCCCACAGCGTATCGCCCTTCTTGACCGTGTGAGTCTTGGGGGTCACGACCTGGGCGAGCGCCGGGGCAGCGAACCCCAGCGCGCACAGGAGTGAAAGGCTAGAACGGCAGATCGTCATCCTCGGCATCGAGAGCCTCCGGAAAGTCGGAGAACGACTCGTCCTTGGCACCGGACTTGGCGGCCGCCGCCGCTCCCGCGGCTTTCGGCGCGGAATACGACTCACCGCCATCACCTTTGCCGGACAAGAGAATCAACTCGCGGGCATTGATCTCCGTCGTGTACCGGGTCTGGCCTTCCTTGTCCTGCCAGCTCCGATATTCGATGCTGCCTTCGACGTAAATCTTGTCGCCCTTCTTACAGTAGCGTTCTGCGATGTCAGCAAGATTCGAGCCCTTGTTGTTCCAGATTACGACACGGTGCCATTCGGTCTTTTCCTGCTTGTCCCCGGAGGCCCCTTTCCACTGCCGGCTGGTGGCCAGGGAGAGGTTGGCGACCCGGCCTCCGTTGGCGGTGCTGCGGACTTCGGGATCAGCGCCCAGGTTGCCGATCAGCTGAACACGATTGAGACTGCGGGCCATGGTATCCTCCTCACGCGGGGAATTCGGGCGACCGGGTTGGGGAACTCCCCCAGAGTACCGGCACCCTAAGTCATTTATCTAACCAAAGATACGCCAAGCAAACCTTATTCGCGCACCGGCTGGAGACGGGCCCGCAACACCAGGGCGTCCTCCGCGGGGTTCCGATAATAATGGGGCCGCATTCCTACCGGCCGGAACCCGAAACCCAGGTAGAGATCCCGGGCTGCCTGATTCGATTCCCGGACCTCGAGATAGGCCTCTCGAGCTCCTCTCCCGATCAGGAGTGCAATTCCTTGTTCGAGCAGGCGGCGGCCCACTCCCTGCCGCCGGTGTCCGGGCAGGACGGCAAGATTCAGGATTTCACCCTCCTCGCCAGAGAGCCGGGCCATCAGGTACCCCAGCTCCCCCTCCGCGTTTTCGGCCACCAGCGCGATTGTTGTTTCAGATTGAATCGACTCCAGGATCCCGGCCTCGCTCCAGGGATCGCTGAAACAGCGCCGCTCGATCCGGGTGAGCGCCGCGACATCAGCGCGCTCCGCCGGCCGGATCCGGTAGGGCTCGTCCATGCGCTGCCTCCCAGCGGGCCTGGGCCTCAGCCGGACGGCCATAGTGCGGTTCCCAGTCGTCCAGCCGGTCGATGCGGACTGCGGCTCCCTCGGCATCGACCAGGGTGAGGAGCCGGGCGGCCTGGGGGAGGCTCGCGCCACCCCGCACCAGCGGCACCGCATACTGGTCGGCCAGCCGCTCCACCAGCCGGTCCGGCGCGTCGGCAACGACCAGGTCCGGGGCGATCTTGTGGAGCGATTCGACCGTTGCGATGGCCGGGGCCATTTCGGTGATCACCCGGAGCGGGAGCGCCATGCGATAGACCGCCGCATAGAGCTCCCCCCTGAGCGCGGACGTCACCACCAGCACCCGAGCGCCTCCGGGCGGTGCGACGGCGGCGGCTCGCACCATCAGCGTCGAGGCGGACCAGACCTCGAGGCCCGGCCTGGCTCGCGCCAGTGCCTTGACCAACGCGGCACCGACCCGGAGGCCGGTGAATCCGCCGGGACCATCCGCCATGGCGATCCGCTCGACCTCCGCGAGCCCGATCCCGGCCTCCCCGAGCAGGCCCTCGATCAGCGGCAGCAACGCGGCCGCATGCTGCCGGGCCCCGTCGAGCCTTCGCTCCAGAACCGGCTGTCCCGGCCGCCCCAGCGCGACGGTGAGCCGGTCCGTCGTCGTGTCGAGCGCGAGCGAGATCATTCCAGCTCGAGCTGCCGGAGCGCGGCGTCCGGGGTGTGAGCCAGCCGGATCCGGTGGGTGGGACGGGGCGCCCACGATCCGGCGCGCTCGGGCCATTCGATCAGCAGCGCGTCACCGGTGATCAGGGTTTCCCAGTCGAGGTCCCGCGCCTCGTCGGGAGAGCCCAGCCGGTAGCAGTCCACATGGTACACCGGTCCCCGCCGCCCGTCGTAGTGGTGCACCAGCGCGTACGTCGGACTCGGCGCGGGACCGGCAACCCCGAGTGCGCCGACCAGGCTCCTGGCAAAGGTAGTCTTTCCGGCGCCGAGCTCGCCCTCCAGCCACACCACCGCACCGGGCTCGAGCAGCTCCCCGAGATCCCTGGCGGCTCGATCCAGCGCCGCCTCGTCCAGCAGCCGGCTCACGCCCGGCGCCGCGCGAACGGCCCGCCGGATCCCCGGCGCACCTCCGGGGCGTCGAGCGCGCGCAGCTCGTTGAGCTGATCGCGGAGCATCGCGGCCATTTCGAACTCC
>DATCXX010000167.1:0-2248 GCA_036565615.1 Gemmatimonadales bacterium
TCAGGATGGGAAAGAGGGTTCCCCAGAGCACCGAAAAGGCGATGCCCACCAGCATCAGATTATTGAAGAGGAACGCCGCCTCCCGGCTCAGCATCGATTCCAACTGGACTTCAGCCTTGAGCAGCGGCCAGCGGGTATAGAGCAGGGTGAAAGATGCAATCGCCGCCAGCACGAGAAAGGCAAGGAAGAAGTAGCCAACGTTCGACTGGGCAAAGCTGTGCACGCTGGCGATGATGCCCGAGCGGGTGATGAACGTTCCGAAGATGCTGAGCAGGAAGCTGCCAATCACCAGCATCATGTTCCAGCGCCGGAGCATTCCCCGCTTTTCCTGGATCATGACCGAGTGGAGAAACGCCGTCATGGTGAGCCAGGGCAGAAGGCTGGCGTTCTCCACCGGGTCCCAGGCCCAGTACCCGCCCCAGCCCAGTTCGACGTAGGCCCACCACATTCCCAGCGTGATGCCGATGGAGAGGAAGAGCCAGCTCACCAGGGTCCACTTCCGGATGGCGTGAATCCAGCCGCTATCCAGGCTCCGGGAGAGCAGAGCGGCGATGGCGAAGGCGAACGGGATCGTGATGCTGATGTAGCCGAGGTAGAGCATCGGGGGGTGGATCATCATCCCCGGGTTCTGCAGCTGGGGATTGAGCCCCCGCCCATCGGCCGGCGTGAAGGCCATCCGCTCGAACGGGTTCGCCGCGAACAGCATGGTGCAGACGAAAAAGGCGACCACGGCGGAGGTGACGGCCCCCACGTACGGCATCAGGTGCCCGAAGCGCCGGGGCGTGAGCAGCTGCGCCAGGGCGGCGAAGAGCGAGAGCACCACGGCCCAGAAGAGAAGGGATCCCTTCTGCCCCGCCCAGAGCGCCGAGATGATGTACCCGTCGGGGAGGTTCCGGGACGTGTAGGCGGCCACGTACTCGATGTTGAAGTCGTGGGTCGCGAGTCCCTTCCACAGTGCGAGAGCGGCGACGGCGAGCGCGCCGGCGGTGGCGTAGACCGCTCCGCGCACGCTGGTGGTGAGATCGGGTCGGTCCTGCCAGCGGCCGGAGAAGCCCAGCACGACCGCCCAGGCCGACAGCAGCAGCGCGAGCCAGAGACAGAATTCACCCAGCAAGGTCATGGGACTATGCCTGTTTCCCTTCGGCGACGGCCTCGTACCGCGAGCCGCACTTGGCCAGCACCTCGGTGGCGCGGAAGACCCCGTCCCGGCCGAGCCTGCCCTCGACGATCACCTCGATGTCGTTGGCGTCGGTGAAGGTGTCGGGTACGAGGCCGCGATAAGTGACTGGATAGGTGCGCAGGCCGTCGCTCACCTGGAAGTCGATCTGGCGGTTGGCCGGGTCGCGGCGGACGGAGCCGGGCACGACCTTGGCGCCCATCTTGAGACCGACGTCGTAGAAGGAGGAATCGGCCGAGGTCTTGGCCGCGAGCTCGCTGGGGGTGAGGAAGTAGACGCCCGTCTCCCGCACGCCCTGGGCGATCAGCAGGGCCACGCTGAGGACGATGATACCCGCGCCGACGATGAACTTGTGACCGGCCTTCATGGCATGCTCCGGAAAGACGGACGACTGCCAGCCCCTGAAATGTTCGGTGCCGGGCGGGAGGAGTTCAAGACCCGGCCCGAGCGGCGGTGCTCGCCTCCTGGGCCTCCCGCCGGAACCCATCGATGGAGACCCGGTGCTCCCCGTACTCCCGGCGGTTCGCCTTCATCTCGGCATCGTAGTGAGCCAGGAAGTCACGGTACGCCTTCGCCAGTGCGGCCTCGTCCTTGGCCCAGCGGGCGGTGGTTCCCAGCACCACATAGCCCAGGAGATGGCCCGGCTGGATCGCCAGGATCGAATCGCCCAGCGCGCGGGACCCCTGGACGTCCCCGCCGTGGACCCGCAGGAGCGCCGCGTGGTACCGCGCATCGGCATCCGCGGAGTCCAGCATCTCGTAGGCCCCCAGGGCCATGGGCATGAATCGGTTCATGGTAGCCGGGTCGCCCGATTGCGCCGCCTGCATGACCCGGTTGTAGAGCCGGTCGAAGCGCTCCTTGGGCGAGAGCTGGCTGATATCCGGCGGCGCCGTGCCGGTCTCGCCTGCGTCCTGGGCCGGCCCGGCCGTGGCGACCGCCTGAGTACCTGCCCCGCGCGCGAGCAACAGCAGCAGGAGCACGAGCATGCCGGCCAAGGCCCCCCCGGCGACGAGCCAGGGGACCCGGTCCGAGGGCGGCCGGGCGACCTTCCCGGACCCAGCGGTGGCGGCG
>DATCXX010000174.1:0-2187 GCA_036565615.1 Gemmatimonadales bacterium
TTCACAGATGCATCGTCTCCCTCCGCCAGCGCGCGAATCCCACCACGTCCGAAACCGGGGGGACCGCATCCTCATCGCCGTAAGCGGTGTACATCCGCCAGCGCAGATAGGTCCGGTCGGGAACCGGGAGAAAGGGAGACTTGCGCCACCACTCCCGCCGGCGAAACGCCCAGGCGGTTCGCAGCAGATCGAGCGCGAGCCGCGGATGCAGCAAGGCTCGGGCGGCCAGCCGGAGGGTGAGCGAACGCCAGGTTGTGGGCGCGGACATGGCGGAAATATAGAGCGGAGAGCCCGCTATATTCTCGGCGTGACCGACCGACCCCTGATCCACAGCTCGCCCCCCGCGGGGCCCACGGAGGACGAAGTCCTCCTCGGCAAGGCCCCCGCCTCGGAGCGGGTGGAGGACATTCGCAAGAGCGACCCCTGGCGGGTGCTCCGGATCATGGGCGAGTTCGTGGAGGGATTCGAGCGGCTGGGCGACATCGCCGACGCAGTGACCTTCATCGGCTCGGCCCGCACCCCCGAAGACGATCCGCTCTACGCCCAGGCCACTCTGACGGCGCGCCTGCTGGCGCAGGCGGGGTTCCCGGTCATCACCGGCGGCGGCCCCGGCATCATGGAGGCCGCCAACCGGGGTGCGGTGGAAGGCGGAGGGCTCTCGGTCGGGGTGAACATCGAGCTGCCCCACGAGCAGGGAACCAACCGCTGGGTCCGGCGCAGCGTGTTCTTCCGCTTCTTCTTCGTGCGGAAGATGATGCTGGCGCGCTACTCCCGCGCGGTGGTCGCGTTTCCCGGAGGCTTCGGGACCCTGGACGAGCTGTTCGAATACCTCACCCTGATGCAGACCGGACGAATGTCCATTCACCCGGTGATTCTCTTCGGCTCGTCCTACTGGGCGCCGCTGGTGGACTGGCTCAGGGACACGGTGGCTGCCCAGGGCAAGGTGACACCGGCGGACCTCGGGCTCCTCAAGGTTACCGACGACCCGGCGGAGGCGGCGCAGATCATCATCGCGGCGCTGGCCGAGGCCAAGACCTGGCACTCGACTCAGCCCACTCCCTGAATCTCCGACCGAGCCCGCCATGACCCGTCCTTCCGACAGCCACCTTCGGGGCCGCCGCATCAACCCCACCGCCATTACCGGCTCCGAGACCGCGGCGGACCTGATCGACAATGCCTTTCTGGCCTACAACGCGGGCCGGCTGCGCGAGGCCTGCGCGCTCTTTGCCGAGCGGATGCTCGCTCCCGAGGTGACCGTCGGCATGAGTCTGACCGGGGCGATGACCCCCGCCGGCCTCGGCATGAGCACCATCATCCCGCTGCTCGAAGCGGGATTCGTGGACTGGATCATCTCCACCGGCGCCAACCTGTATCACGATGCCCATTTCGGCCTCGGGCTCGCGATGCACCAGGGCACCCCGTTTGCCAATGACGTCGAGCTTCGGGAAAAAGGCGTGGTCCGGATCTACGACGTGTTTTTCGATTACGATGTCCTGCTCTCCACCGACGCCTTCGTGCGCGAGGTGTCGGCCCGGGAGGAATTTCAGCGTCCGATGAGCTCGGCCGAGTATCACTATCTGCTGGGCGGCTATGTGGCGGAGCGGGAACGGGTGCTGGGCCTCTCCCGCCGGTCGGTGCTGGCCGTGGCGCATGACCTGGAAGTGCCGGTCTACACCAGCTCCCCGGGGGACAGCTCGATCGGGATGAACGTGGCGGAGCAGGCGCTGGCCGGGAGCCTGCTCCGGTTCGACGTGAGTGCCGATGTGAATGAGACCGCCGCGATCGTGCTGGAGGCCAAGCGCAGCGGAGGCCGGAGCGGCGCGCTGATCGTCGGAGGCGGCAGTCCCAAGAATTTCCTGCTCCAGACCGAGCCCCAGATCCAGGAAGTCCTGGGCATCGACGAGCGGGGCCACGACTTCTTCCTTCAGCTCACCGACGCGCGACCCGATTCCGGCGGCTTGTCGGGCGCAACCCCGGGAGAGGCGGTGAGCTGGGGAAAGATCGACCCCGACATGCTGCCCGGTACGGTCGTGTGCTACATGGACAACACGGTCTCGTTTCCCCTGCTCGCCGCCTACGCGCTGGCGCGTCACCAGCCCCGTCCTCTCCGGCGGCTCTACGGCCGCCGGACCGCGATGATGGAACGGCTGATCAGCGAGTATCACGCGTCACTTGCCTTCCGCGATC
>DATCXX010000016.1:0-2868 GCA_036565615.1 Gemmatimonadales bacterium
GAACTGCCACCCGCCGCCGGCCTCGAAGGCGGAGGTGTACCACAGGAGGGTGATCTGCTGGGCCAGCGCGGCCAGCGCTTCGACACCCATGATGCGCCGGGTGATGCCGTCCACGATGTCCCCGCCGCCCGCCTGGACCGCCTCGAATTCGGCGAGGAGCCCCGGCAGGGTCGCGCCGAGCGGGCCGCTCGTCACCCGGGCCAGCAGCTCGGCGCCGAGGTCGTGATCCAGAGGCTCGACACCCGTCAGGTGACGGGACAGCTCGAGAAACTGGGACAACACCGTGGCCATCCTTCCGGCTCAGGACTTCTTGAGGAGGTGCTGCTCTTCCAGCTTGAGGGCGGTCATCGCGGTGTTGAGGATCTCGTATTCATCGGGGCCGATCGGGGCCAGTCCCTGCACCAATCCCCAGAACCGGCTCAGGGCGGCTTTCCCGTCCTTGGTCTTCCCCGCCTTCACCAGCGCCGCCTGCAGGGCTTTTCGCTGGGCCGGGTCCGTCATCCGGACCACCACCGGGTCGCTGGGGATCGGGTCCGACCGCACCAGGGTGGACATCCGTTTGGTCGCATCGCCGTACCCATACTGGTTGCCTAGATCGACAATCACGCCGTCGTGCCCCACGCCCAAGTCGACCTTGCCCTCGTACACCGCCCGGGCGGCGATGTCGTGTCCGCCCAGGAACTCGACCCGGCTGAACGCCGTGAAGGGGTGGACGCCCCGCTTGAGCAGCTCGTAGGCCGGAATCAGGAAGTTGGAGGTCGAGTAGGCCACGCCGTACCCGATCGATCTGCCGCGCATCTTGGCGAACAAGCCGGGATCGTCCTTCCGCAGTGCGGACGTATCCCGGGCGTAGACCTGGCCGAAGTATTTGTCGCCCACCTTTCCGTCGATGATCCGGAGGGCGATGGCGATGGAGTGAATCGGGTTGTCCTTCTTCCGGTTTTCCGCCGCCCGCCGCCGGGCAAAGACGTAGCCCAGCGGGTTCATCAGCGCGATGTCACAGCCTCCGGCGAGCAGCAGGTCGATCTGGGGGCCGACCTCGAGGGTGGGCAGGACCTGGATGGTGATACCGGAAAGCTGCTTTTCCACCTCCCTCGCGAAGCGTTCGATTTCGCGGTGGATCTCCGCGGCAGGCACGTTCTGGGTGAGCCAGGGGTAGTAGGACAGCCGATAGGTGGCAGGCATGCGGGTTCACGAGGTGAGGGCCAGGTGAGCAAGCTCGGCACGAGGTGTCGCTGAAAGTCTACCTCACCCGGCCCGAATAGATAGCTAGGAGATCTACTAGGCCCGTCAGGGCTTGATGAACGTCCCCTCCTCGAGCTCCTGGATCGCCTGGCGCAGCTCGTCGCGGGTGTTCATGACGATGGGCCCGTACCAGGCCACCGGCTCCTCGATCGGCTTGCCCGACACCAGCAGGAACCGGATGCCCTCCGGTCCGGCCTCCACCGTGACTTCGTCGCCCCGGTCGAACAGCACCAGCGACCGGTTGCCGGTGCTCTCCCGCACGTAGCTCTCCTCCTCGGCGCTGCCGCGCTCGGTTAACACGCCGGAGGGCGCCGAGGCGTCGCGGAAGCGGCCGCTGCCTTCGAAGACATAGGCAAAGCCCTGGCGGCCGGTCTCGAACGGCAGAGTCTTCCGCTTGCCCGGCGGCACCCACACATCGAGGTAGCGGGGCTCCGCGGCGATGCCGTCCACCGGCCCGCGCTTGCCCCAGAAATCGCCGATGATGACCCGCACGATGGTGCCGTCGTCATCCACCACCTCCGGCACGTCCTTGCCCTGGACGTCCTGGTATCGGGGCGGGGTCATCTTGAGCGAGGAGGGCAGATTGGCCCAGAGCTGGAAGCCGTGCATCCGGCCGGCCGGGTCGCCGGTGGGCATTTCCTGGTGGAGGATGCCCCGGCCCGCGGTCATCCACTGCACGTCCCCGGCGCCGAGCGAGCCGCGGTTGCCGAGGCTGTCGCCATGCTCGACCGTGCCGGCCAGGACGTAGGTGATGGTCTCGATCCCGCGATGCGGGTGCCAGGGGAATCCCTTGAGATAGTCCTCGGGGCGCTCGTTGCGGAAATCGTCGAAGAGGAGAAAGGGATCGAATTCGCTGGTCTCGCCGAAGCCGAAGGCCCGCCGGAGCCTGACGCCGGCGCCTTCCATCGTGGCTTTGGACTGGGTGATGCGCTTGATCGGTCTGAGTGACATGGTAATCACCTCCGCCTGCAAAATAACCACGTGCTTGCGGACTCGGCGCCGAGGAGCCTTACATTGCGCATGCCCGATCAGCGGCTCTCCAAGTCCCGGTTCGTCGCCGGCTCCCAGTGCGAAAAACTCCTCTGGTGGACGGTGCTCGAGCCGGACGCGCCGGAGCTGGTGCCCGACAAGGTCCTGCTCGACCTGTTCGACCAGGGCCGGCAGGTCGGCGAGCTGGCTCGGCTCGAGTTTCCCGGCGGAATCCTGATCGAGCACGCCCATGCCGCTCCCGAAGACCGGCTGGCGGCCACCCAGGCCGCGCTCGCGGCCGGCGCACCCGCGCTCTTCGAGGCCTGTTTCGAGTCGGGTGGGGTGTTCGTGTCGGTCGATGTGCTGCTCCGCTCCGGCGCCGGGTGGACCCTGGTCGAGGTCAAGTCCGCCTCCTCGGTCAAGGAGGAGCACATCACCGATGTCGCGGTCCAGAGCTGGGTGCTGCGGCAGACCGGGCTCGAGCTTACCGGCGTCGAGGTGATGCACCTCAACAAGGAATACCGTCACCCCGGGCCGGGCGATCTGTTCGCCCGCACCGATGTCACCGGCCTGGTCGAGGCGGTCCTTCCCGAGGTGCCCGAGCTGGTGGACCGGCTGATCCCCACCCTCGCGGGACCGGTGCCGGAGAAGCAG
>DATCXX010000190.1:0-2674 GCA_036565615.1 Gemmatimonadales bacterium
AGAGCCCCCGAAGCCGGTCCGCCGCCACCTCGGAGCTCACCCCTGGCGCCAGTCGCGCGATCGAGACGCTGGGAATCCACCCGCGGAACGGCTCGAATGACGCGAAGGTCATGGGGACCGTGAGCGGAATCCAGAGATCGGCGTCCTCGGGGAACCGGAACCCCGGCCCCATGATTCCGACGACCTGATAGGCCTTGCCATTGAGCCGCACGGTCCGACCCACCGCTGCCTGCCCCCCGAACTGCCGCTGCCACAACCCGTGCGAGATGACCGTCACAGGAGGATTGTTCGGGCGCCCTTCCTCCGGCGAGAACGTGCGGCCCTGTGACACCGGAGCGCCGAGGGTCCGGAAGAATCCTTCCGTGACCACGCCGACTTTGATCCGCAGCGGCGCTCCGATCCCACTCAGGTTGAGCCCGCCCACCGCGTACGCGGCGACATCGGAATAGATGTGCGTGAGCGCGCCCACCGTGCGGAGGTTGGGCCTGGCATCCGGCTCCTCCGCCTGGCCGCGGGGAGCGAACGGAAGGTCGACATTGCGGAGCTGGACCAGGCGGTCGGGCGCGACAAAGGGCAACGGCCGCAGCAGCGCCGCGTCGACCGCGCTGAAAATGGCGGTCGTGGCGCCGATGCCGAGCGCCAGCGTCGCGATGACCGCGAGCGAAAAGCCGCGGTGGTGCCAGAGCATGCGGATCGCATAGCGGAGGTCTTGCGCCCAATCTCCCAGTCGCTCCGACCACAGATTCCGCCGGAACCGCCGGCCATCCTGGCGCCGGAGCGCCCGGCGATGGCGGCTGAGGTCGCCGAATTTCTTCCCCGCGGCCTCGCGCGCTTCGGCCGGGCTCATCCCGCGGGCCAGATAGTGCTGCTCCCGCATCTCGAGATGGAAGCGCAGCTCGTCCTCGACGTCCGCGTCCACGTCGGGCCCGAAGAACCGGAGATAGCGCCGCCAGAGCGGCTCTTTCGGAGTGCCCATCAGGCCCGGGCCGGCTTGAGGGAGGCGGGGGCGTCGAGGGCGGCGAAGACCGCCCTGGCATAACGGGTCCAGGTGGCCGACTCGGCCTTCAGCGCCTGGCGGCCCGCGACGGTCAGGGCATAGTACTTGGCGCGGCGGTTGTTTCCGGAGAGCCCCCACTCGGCTTCGATCAGCCCGCGCTCCTCGAGGCGGTGGAGGGCGGGGTAGAGCGAGCCCTCCTCGATCTGGAGGGTGTCTCCGGTCACCCGTTCGATCCACTCGGCCACCGAATATCCGTGGGCGGGGCCCCAGCTCAGGGCCTTGAGGATCAGGAGGTCGAGGGTCCCGCGGAGGACGTCGAGAGACTGCGACATGGGCGCTCCCTAGAAGTTCTAGGGATAACCTGGTTTCCCTTCCCTAGAAAGTCAATGGGAAGGCAACAGGCAGCAGGCAACTGGCAACAGAAAACGCTCTTACGGCTGCCGGTTGCCTGTTGCCGGCTGCCTTGGAAGCGGATTCGGCATATCGGCGAGCACATACGCCATAACGGCCATGGCCGCGACGTTCTCGGCCAGCTCCCGGGGATCGATCTTATCCACGTTGTCGGCCTCGGTATGATGGTACCAGAAGTAGCGGGCGCCATCGACGACGTGAGCCAGCCCGGGGACGCCCAGCTGCATGATCGGTCCGATGTCCGCCCCCCCGCCGCCCACGAACACGGTATCGGCGCCCAGGGGGCGGAGCAGCCGGCCGATCTGCCGCACCACCGCGTAGGCCGGGTCGCTGCCGGTGAACCCAAAGCCCCGGAACTTGAAGGTGCCGCCGTCGGACTCGATCGCGGCGATGTGTTTGTCCAGCTCGGTCCGGTGGGCGTCCCGGTAGGCGTTGCCGCCCCGAAGCCCGTTTTCCTCGTTGGTCCATCCCACCACCCGGATGGTGCGGCGGGGCCGGAGACCCAGCTTCTGGAGCAGGCGCACCGCTTCCCAGGCGATGACCACGCCGCCGGCGTCATCCATGGCGCCGGTGCCCACGTCCCAGGAATCGATGTGTCCGCCGAACACCACCACTTCGTCGGGCTTCTCCCGTCCCACCAGCTCGCCGATCACGTTGCGGGAGGGGGCGTCCGGCAGCATCTGGGCCTCCATTTCGAGCCGGACCACGATCTTCTGGCCCCGCTGCTGCATGCGCCGCATCATTGCCGCGTCTTCCATCGCGATCGCCGCGCCGGGGATCCTGGGCACGGTGGAATCGTAGGGCTGCATCGAGCCGGTGTGGGGGGTCTTCATTCCGAACGGCCCGACCGAACGGAGCAGCATGGCCACCGCGCCGACCCTCGCGGCCTCGACGGCGCCGATCCCGCGGTAGCGCACGGTCTGGCCGTAGCTGGTGAAGGGCACATCGAACAGCACGATCTTGCCCCGGGCCGATGCTGCCCTGGCCTTGAGATCGTCGAAGCTGCCGACCACCAGCACCTCGGCCTGAATGCCGCCCCGCGGGGTGCCGACGCTCTGCCCGAGCCCGAGCATCGGCAGCCTGGCGTAGCGGGGCTCCACCAGCTCGGCGGATTCGTGCCCCCGGACCCAGCGGGGAACCATGACCGGCTCGCCGCGGACGTTCTCCAGGCCCTCGGCCTTCATCCGGGCCAGCACCCAGTCGATGGCGCGCTCCAGCGATTCGCTGCCGGACAACCGATGGCCGAAGCCGTCGGTCAGCTCCGCC
>DATCXX010000056.1:0-5189 GCA_036565615.1 Gemmatimonadales bacterium
CTGGCCCTCGCGGTCCTGCTCCGTGCTCCGGAGCCGGTCTCGGGGCCGCCGGCGGTCGCGATCACGGTGCTGCACGAGCTGGACGACCTCACCCCCGCGGAGCTCGAAGCGGTGCTGGAGACGATTCCCCCGACCGCCGAAGAAGCTCCGCACGTGGAAGCCGCTCCCCTGGGTGAGCTTTCCGTGCCCGATCTGGAGCGTATGCTCCGAGCCATGGAGTGACGATGAAATACCCTGGGGCACTTGTCATCGCGCTGCTGGCCGGCGCGCCGCCCGTTGCGGCCGGACAGCAGGACACCCTCAACGATTCGGTCCGGGCCGAGCGGCTCCGCCAGATGGTGGAGCAGCGGTTCGGCGAACGGGTCAAGGAGCAGCTCGGACTCACCGACGACCAGGCGATGAAGGTCCGGGCCACGCTGGGGCAGCTGGCGATCCGGCGCCGCGGCATGGAGCGCCAGGAGCGCGCCATGCGCCAGGCGCTCGCCTTCCAGCTCCGCCCCGGCGTCGCCGCCGACGCCGACAGCGTGGCGCGGCTGGTGGATGCGCTGACCAACCACCGGATCGCCTATGCCCAGACCTTCCGGGACGAGATGCGCGAGCTCTCCGCCATTCTCAATCCGGTCCAGCGGGGCCAGTACCTGATGATGCGCGACCGCCTGATGCAGCGGGTCCAGGAGCTGCAGCAGGGGCGGAACGATCCGCCCCCGGTCGCGCCCTTCCGTCCCAACCGCCGCCCGTAACCCGCCGCAACGCACGATCATTTGCCGCTCGGCCGGTTATACTTGGTGCCGGCCCGAGTGGCGGAATGGCAGACGCAGCGGACTCAAAATCCGCCGGGGGCAACCCCGTGCGAGTTCGACTCTCGCCTCGGGCATGTGGGGAGCCTTCAGCCGGCAGCCCTCAGCCCTCAGTCTCTTGCTGATGGCTGATGGCTGATGGCTGATGGCTTCATTAAGTTCTTCCATCCCCGAACCGGACCCCCATGGCCTTCGAGACCCAGGTCATTGCCGCAGCACCCGAAGCGCACGCCACCCCATTCCTGATTGTCCTGGTGCCCCAGGGCAAGGAGCCCGCCTCGCTGGCCGCGCTCGACAAGGCCAGCGGCGGGGCGATTTCGCGCTGTTACGCCGCGGGTGATTTCACCGGGAAAAAGGACGAGACCGCGCTGCTCTACGCCGAGGGAAAGCGGCCCCGGGTCCTCCTGGTGGGCGTGGGCACTCCGGGAGAAGGCAGCCGGACCGCGTTGCGGCGCGGGGCGGCCATCGGCAGCCGGCGGGCCCGCACCACCGGTGTGCCCAGCGCGGCGCTCTTCGTCGCTCCGGAAGCCCGTGGGCCCGTGGATCCGAAGCAGCTGGGGCAGCTGGCCGCCGAGGGCGCGGCGCAGGGCGCCTGGCATTTCCTGGCCATGAAGCAGCCGCCCGAAGAGAAGAAGCCTCCCTACGAGCGGCTCGAGATCCTCGCCCCGGCGGACACCGAGGCGGTGCGCGCGGGCCACGCGATCGGCGCCGCGATTGCGGCGGGCCATCTCGCCTGCCGGGGCATCCAGGTCCTTCCCGGCAATCACCTCCCACCGTCCCGGATTGCCGAGATCGCCGCCGAGACCGGGAAGCGGCTGGGGTTCGAGGTCACGGTGCTGGACAAGGCGGCCATCGTGAAGGAAAAGATGGGCGCCCTCCTGGCGGTGTCGCAGGGAAGTGCCGAGGAGCCCCGCTTCGTCGTGCTGGAGTACAAGGGGGCGGAGGGGCCGCCGGTCGTCCTGGTGGGCAAGGGCGTCTCCTTCGATACCGGCGGCATCTCCATCAAGCCGGCCCAGGGGATGGAGGACATGAAGTACGATATGTCCGGCGCCGCGGCGGTGATCGGTACCTTCGAGATGCTGGGCCGCCTTCGGCCCAAGCTCCGGGTGGTCGGTCTGATCCCGTCGGCGGAAAACATGCCCTCGGGCACCGCGATCAAGCCGGGCGACGTGGTCACCAGCCAGCTCGGCAAATCCATCGAAATCGTGAACACCGACGCCGAGGGCCGGCTGCTGCTGGCCGATGCGCTGTCCTACGCCCGGCGGTTTTCCCCCGCCTGCGTGGTGGACATCGCGACCCTCACCGGGGCGATCACCATCGGGCTGGGACACACCGCGGCGGGACTCATGGGCACCGACGCCGCGCTGATCCGGGATCTCCTCGCCGCGGGCCAGCGGGCCAATGAGCGGGCCTGGGAGCTGCCGCTCTGGGATGAGTACCGTGACCTCAACAAGTCGGATATCGCCGACGTGAAGAACAGTGGCGGCCGCGCGGCCGGGAGCATCTCGGCCGCGTGGTTCCTCCGGGAATTCGCCGACGGATTCCCCTGGGCCCACCTGGACATCGCCGGCACCGCCTACAGCGACCGCGACGATCCCTCCATGGGCAAGGGCCCCACCGGGATGGGAGTGCGCCTCTTCAGCGAGTTCCT
Source organism: Gemmatimonadales bacterium (assembly GCA_036565615.1). Classification (GTDB taxonomy): domain Bacteria; phylum Gemmatimonadota; class Gemmatimonadetes; order Gemmatimonadales; family GWC2-71-9; genus JABFSM01. Next base: position 2,449 of record DATCXX010000056.1, read on the forward strand.
GCTCGCGCGGGTGTGAGGCACTTCCTCCTCACGGCGGCGCTCCTGCTCGCCGCGGGGACCGCCCCGCTCGTGGCCCAGGTGGTGGACACCACCCGCGCCGATTCGCTGGCCCGCGACACCGTCGACTACACCGGTCATTTCCTCAAAGCCCAGCAGGACGCCCGGCGCCTCATTCCGGTTCCTCCCCGGATCGGGGCCGGCACCCTGCTGCCCGGGGGCACCCGCTTCGTCTTCGGCCGCGATTCGATTCTGTGGCACAACGCGGAAACCGTGAGCGACGTGCTCACCAAGGTCCCCGGGCTCTATCTCCTGCGGGGTGGCTGGGCCGGCCGCCCCGAGCTCCCGGCCTACCAGGCCCACGGGGCGGCGTCGGTGGAATACCTGCTCGAGGGCGTGGCCTATTTCCCGATGGGTCAGGACTCCCTGGCGTTGGACCCGTCCATGCTGCCGCTGAGCTTCCTCGACCGGATCGAGATCGAGCGGCTTCCCGGCCTGCTTCGGGTGTTTCTCTTCCTCCGCCGCCACGACCGGGGGGTGCCGTACAGCCGGATCGGCATCGCCAGCGGCGACCTGGAGATCGCCCGCTATCAGGGCGTGATCGAGAAGCGGGGAAGCAACGGGCTGGGCGTCACCGCCGCCTTCGACCACTTCGGGGTGCCGGCCCAGCCCTCGGTCCCGGGAGACTATTCCAACACCCAGGGGCTGATCCGGCTGGACTACATCCCGTCGGAACGTTTCGGTGCGGTGCTTCAATACCTCCGCAATTCGCCCGAGCGGGAGGCGGTGCTCTCGGGCGGAGCCACCGGTGACACCCTGAGTAATGCCCGGGCGGGGACCCGGACCGATCTCTCGGCCCGGGTCTTTCTCACCCGGCAAAGCGCCGGGCTGGGACCCCGGGTCGATCTGATCGTGGCGCGGACCGGCTGGACCGACGAGATCCAGAAGGATTCCACCCGGGTGCTGACCGACTCGCTCGATGATGCGGGCAATGTGGTGAAGACCGACACCACCTATGAGCTGAGCGAGCACCGCCGGAACATCACCCAAGCCGGAGTCATCGCGGCGTATCGGCTGCCGGGGGCCAGCGTAGAGGGAAGCGCCTTCTGGCGCTCGGCCTGGACCCCGCTCGAGCTCCGGCTCCGGGGCGGCATGGCCTTCACCCGATTCCTCACCGGGAGCCTGGACGCGGTCTACCAGCGACACGATGGGGGGCGGGCCAACAGCTGGGTCACCGCGCGGGCCGGGGTGGCGCTGCCGCTGGGGTTCTCCGCCAGCGCGGTGTACCGCCGCGGGTACGGCCTTGCCTTTCCGATGGTGCGGCGCAACCTGCCCCACGATCTCGACGATCGCAGCCTGATCGGTGCCTGGCAGAGCCGCCTGGCCCAGGTCGAGGTCGCCTACACCTCGAACACCGGCTTCCGCCCCGAGGGCTGGGCCCAGTATCCGGCACTGGCCACCATCGCGCCCCATGGCCGGACCAACTGGATCACGGTGAACGCCCGGGTGGCGCCGCTCCAGTGGGTAATCCTGGACGGGTGGTACAGCACGCCGCAGGGAACCCGCCCCGAGGGACAGCCCCCGACCCACTCGATCGTGAACGCGACCATCCAGAGCAAGTTTCTCCCGACCTTCAAGAGCGGCATCTTCAACCTGAAGATTCAGGCTACCATGGAAGGCTGGGGAACCGGGGTGCTGGCGCGGGACACGAGTGGTGCCCCGGTATCGCATCGGGGCGCGACCCAGTTCCGGGCCTACATCGGTCTCCAGATCGGCGCCTTCACCGCCTACTACGACCGCTACAATCTGCTCGGCGCGCGCGATGATCTCGGCTATGTGCCTCGGCTTGCGGTCCCGGCCTATGCCACCACATTCGGGGTGCGATGGGAGTTCCTGAACTGAAGACCCTGATCCTGCTCGGGCTGCTCGCCCCGGCGCTGGGCGCGCAAGCCCCGGCGGATACCGTCCACTGGCTCACCAGTTTTCAGGGCCGGCTGAGCGGCCGCATGGACCGCTGGGTCGAGCCCGACGGGAGCCAGGCCTGGTTCATCGAATACAACGACCGGGGCAGGGGACCCCGCACGACCACGAAAATCGCCCTCGACCGCAGGGGCTGGCCCGTCACCATTGCGGTGGACGGACACGACTACCGGAAGAACCCGGTCCAGCAGCGCTGGAGCCTGCCCGAAGGCCGGACACCCGTTGCCTTCGGGATGAACTGGCTCGATTCGTGGATCTGGCAGCCGCTCCTGGCGCGGGCGATCGACCGCGCGGGCGGGGCCGGAGTGCCGGTGGCGGCAGGGAGCGACAGCACCGCCCTCCCGGCGGTGGCGCGCAGGGTGGAACGGCTCCGGGTGCGCTCCGACGCCGGGCTCGAGGAAGAGATCTCCTTCGTCGCCATATCCTGGGGCGGGTCGGTTCGGGCCCGGCTCTGGCTCGACCGGCGGGGTGAGCTGTTCGGCATCGTGGGATGGCTGAGCCTGGTGCGCAGCGGCTGGCAGGCAGCGCTGCCGGCGATGATCGCGGTTGAAGAGCGCCTCGCCGCGGCGCGGATGGCGGAGACCGCGGCTCGGCTGCTGGTGCGACCCGCCTCCGTCGTTGCGGTGACCGGGGTCAATCTGGTGGATGTCCGGAGCGGCGAAGTGCGGCCCGGCAGCACCATCCTGGTCCGGGATTCCCTGATCGTCGCCACCGGTCCCGACGGATCGCTGGCGATCCCGGCCGGCGCCCACCGTATCGATGGC
>DATCXX010000200.1:0-6285 GCA_036565615.1 Gemmatimonadales bacterium
TCAGGAGGGAAAGCGTGTCGCCGCCGGCCCCCTCGAGGGGACCGACGGCGCTGAGCACGAGGTCGTCCCGGCCCACCACGCGCCCCCCGACCAGCTCGGAGAGCGCGCGGACGGTGAGCGGGACCGGCGCCCGGGGCACGATCAGTTGCTCTGGAGCAGCCGCCGCGCCACGCGTTCGGTGATGTCGAGGGACTTGTCGTAGGCCACGATCAGCTGGGTCACCGCCGGATTTCCCATGTCGATCACCATGGCGAAATTGCCTTCGGCGCGAATCCCCTCGATGATGGCGGTGAGCCGCTGCTGCATCGGCGCCAGCAGCTCCCGCTCCTTGGACCCCACCCGCTCCTGGAGCGCCTGCAGCTTGCCTTCCAGCGAATCGCGCTGGGCGGAGAGCACCTTCTCCCGGGCGGTGCGCGCCGAGGGCGACAGCATCGCCTGGGACTGCTGATAGGTGCTCACGGCCGAGTCCATCACGGCCTGGAGCCGCTGCGCCTCCGCCTGGGCCGACTGGAGCTCCCGGGTGTAGGTGCTTTCCGCCTTGGCGTACCCCGCCATGCCGGTCAGGATGGCGCGGGCGTTGACGAAGGCGATCCGGCCCGGCGGACCGGCCGGGGTCTGGGACGGCTGGGCCGCGGCCGCTCCGGCCTGCGCCACGGTCACGAGCGCGAGGCCGGTGAACAGCCTCCGAACAGCGACGATCATTCCTGATTCCTCCCTCAGTAGGTACCGCAGTAGCTGAGTCATCCGACTCAGAAGAAATTTCCCAGCCTGAAGTGCAGCTGCCAGCCCGGCTTGGGCCGGCCGGTCAGATCGAGCTTGTCGAGCCCGTAGCCGACGTCGAGCCCGATCGGCCCGAGCGGCGAGATGATCGCCACCCCGAACCCCACGCTGCGGAACAGCCGGGTGGGATTGTACTCCCGCATCCGCCGGTAGACGTTGCCCGCGTCGGTGAAGACGTTCGCGTAGAGCGCCTGGCTGATCCGCGCGCCGGCCTCCACCGTGAACGCCGCGTAGGCCTTGCCGAACGATTCGGGGCGGGCCTGGGAGCCGCCCGCGGCGGGATCGAAGCCGGCCGGCGTGATTCCGAACTCCTCGTAGCCGCGGAGCGGAATCCCGAACTGCACCCCGCCCATCGAGTAGAGCTCGGTGTAGAAGGGGCCCGGGTCGCCGATGATGAAGCCGGACTTGGCGGTGAGGCCCAGGGTGAACTGGACCCCGCCCCCGAACTGATCGGCGCCGCCCAGCCGGCCCAGCGGGGTGTACCAGCGCCCTTCCAGGTCGATCTTCTGGTAGTCGCCGGTGCCGCCCAGGATGCCGCCGTTCTGCTCGGCGCCCACGGTGATCGAGGAGCCGGCCACCGCGAAGGGGAGCCCGATCCGGGTGTCCCGGGCCACGCTCATGCCCAGGGAGGAGCGGGTGCAGTTGTCGCAGGCGAAGGCCTGGCTGATGTCGGCCGCCGCGTCGGAATAGCGGATCTGCATCACCCCGGTGGAGAGAAACATCCGGGTGTAGCGGGAGCCGAACAGGGGAAACCCGAACTGGAGCTGATAGCCGCGCTGCCGCTGCCGGCCCAGGTCGCCGATGGTGTAGCGGCGCCGCGAATTGAACAGGGTGATGGTGCCCGAGGTCCGGGTGTCCAGGATTGCCGGGTCGGTGTAGCTCAGGTTGAAGTCGTTGATGTTGCGGCCGAACTGCCACTGGAGCTTGCCCCGCTTGGCCTTGCCGAAGAGGTTGGGCTCCTCCAGCCCGATGAAGCCGCCCACCCCGACGCCCTGCCCCACCGAGGCGCCGAAATTGATGTTCCCGGTGCGCTTCTCGGTGACCCGGAAGGTGATGTCCACGTCGACCCCGTTCTCCGCCGGATCGACATCGGGCGGCGGGATCGGCTGCTCGAAGAAATTCAGGTTGGAGACGTTTTCGTAGGAGCGGATCAGCGCGTCGCGGTTGTAGGTGTGCCCCGGCAGGAGCACGATCGCCTCGCGAATGACCCGCTCGTGGGTGACGTCGTTGCCCAGGATGACGATCCGGTTGATCGTCGCGGGCTGCCCTTCCCGGATGGACCACTTGAGGTCCACGTAGGGCACGCTGTCGGGACCGGTGCGGCGGATTTCCTCCGGCACCACCGAGCTCACGATGTAGCCGCTGTTCTGGTAGAGGTTGGCCAGCCGCTCGGTCGCCGCGGTCCAGGACGCCCGGCTGAAGGGCTCCCCGATGATCTGCCCCGACCCGGCGACGACCGCCTTCCCGAAGGGGAAGAAGGTGCTGATCTCCTCGATCGAGAAGCGGCGGTTGCCGGCGATCTCGAACCGGCCGACCTTGTAGGCCGGGCCTTCCTCGACCGCGATCCGGATGATCGCCTTGCCCGGCACGCTGTCGGCGACCAGGGTATCGCTCAGGATCCGCAGATCCACGTGGCCCCGGTCGGCGTACCAGTTGGGGATCGAGGTCCGCAGGTCGTCCTCGACCCGCTCCTCGTTGTATTCCCCCTTGCGGAACCACCAGAAGCCCTCGGGGCGGGTGGCCATTCCCTTCACGATCTCGTTGTCCTTGAAGGCGGTGTTCCCCTCGATCACCACCTGGCCCACCACCACCCGGGGGCCCTCCACCACGTCGAAGACCACCCGGACCTGGTTGTTCTCCTGGGGCAGCTCCAGGGTCTTGACCTCCACCGCGTAATAGCCCCGCTTGCGGTAGACCGAGTCGATGGCATGGCGGGAGCGGGCCATCGCGGCCCGATCCAGCGGGCGGCCCTCCGGGAGGTTGATCCGGCGCCGCACCGAGCTCTCCTCCAGCTTCTCCACGCCGCGCAGCGCCCAGCGCTGGAGCAGGGGGCGCTCCTGCACCGCCAGCACCAGGATGAGCTTGTCGCCGACCTGGCGCTGGTCCACCCGCACGTCCTCGAACTGGCCGGTGGCGAAGAGGCCCTGGATGGCGCGCTGGATCCCGCGATAGGTGGCGGGCTGCCCGATCTGGATTCCGGAGAAGCTGATCACTTGCCGGGCGGTGTTGCGGACTGCGCCCTCGACCACGATGCTGTCCACCGGGGGCGAAACCACCTCCTGGGCGGAGGCGGTCCGGCCCAGGCACGCGACGAAGCAGACCAGCAGGAGGACGCGGTTCATTCGGAAGTGGTCAGTGGTCAGTGCTCAGGGGCCGGCCGGGGTCGCAACCGCTGACCCCTGACCACTGAGCACTGCTCCCTGCGGTTACGCCCGCGTCCCGGTCAGGGCGCGGAACGACAGCTTGTCCTTCCCGGGTGCGACATCCACCTCGATCTCGTCGCCCCGGGCGAACTCGCCGGTCAGAATCTTCTCGCTCAGCGGATCTTCGATGTAGCGCTGGATCGCGCGCTTGAGCGGCCGGGCGCCGTAGGTCTGGTCGTAGCCGTGCTCGACCAGGAAATCGGTCGCGGCGGGGGTGAGCCTGACCTCGTCTCCGATCCGGCGCTGCACGTCCTTGAGCAGTACCCCGACGATCTGGGCGATGTGGGTCTTGTCCAGCGGATGGAAGACGATCACGTCGTCCAGCCGGTTCAGGAATTCCGGATTGAAGACCTTGGCGATCTCCTCCTTGACGGTCTCGGCGATCTTCTCGAAGGTGCGGGCCCGGTCGCCGCCGTGGAAGCCGAGCGACTTGGACTGGGTGATGTCCCGCGCGCCGACATTGGACGTCATGATGACCACGGTGTTCTTGAAGTCGATCATCCGCCCGTAGTTGTCGGTGAGGTGGCCCTCGTCGAGCACCTGGAGCAGGATGTTGAACACGTCGGGATGGGCCTTCTCGATTTCGTCGAGCAGGACCACCGAGTAGGGCTTCCGCCGCACCGCCTTGGTGAGGGTGCCGCTGTCCTCGTACCCCACATAGCCCGGGGGCGCGCCGATCAGCCGGGAGACCGAGAACTTTTCCATGTACTCCGACATGTCCACCCGGATCAAGGCGGCGGGGTCGGCAAACAGGAACCGGGCCAGCGCCCGGGCCAGCTCGGTCTTCCCCACCCCGGTGGGGCCGGAGAAGATGAACGAGCCGATCGGGCGGTTGGGGTCCTTGAGCCCCGCCCGGCTCCGGCGGATGGCCCGGGCCACCGCGGTGATCGCCTCGTCCTGGCCGATGACCGACTGGTGGACTTCGTCCTCCATCCGGAGCAGCCGCGCGGTCTCCGCTTCCTGGAGCCGGGTGAGCGGAATGCCGGTCCAGCGGGACACGATGAAGGCCACCGCCTCCTCGTCGATGATGGGGCGCTTGGTCTGCCGCTCCCGCTCCCACTCCTCCTGGCGCAGCCGGATCCGGTTCTGGAGGTCGCGCTCGCTGTCCCGGAGCGCCGCCGCCCGCTCGAAGTTCTGGTCCCGGACCGCCGCTTCCTTCTCCTGGTTCACCTTCTCCAGGTCGGCCTTGAGGGTGCCGATCTCCGCGGGGGGCGCCTGGGACGCCAGCCGGGCCCGGGCCCCGGCCTCATCGATCACGTCGATGGCCTTGTCGGGCAGGAACCGGTCGGTGATGTAGCGGTCGGAGAGCTCGGCCGCCGCCTGCAGCGAGGGATCGGGAATGCTGACCCGGTGGTGGTCCTCGTATTTCTTCCGGAGGCCCTTGAGGATCTCGAAGGTCTCCTCGACCGTGGGCGGCTCGACGATCACCGCCTGGAAGCGGCGCTCCAGCGCGCCGTCCTTCTCGATGTACTTGCGGTACTCGTTGAGGGTCGACGCGCCCACGCACTGGAGCTCGCCCCGCGCCAGCGCGGGCTTGAGCATGTTGGACGCGTCGATCGCGCCCTCCGCGGCCCCCGCGCCCACCAGGGTGTGCAGCTCGTCGATGAAGAGCACGATGTTCTTGCTCTGGGCGATCTCGTTCATGACCGCCTTGAGCCGCTCCTCGAACTGGCCCCGGTACTTGGTGCCGGCGATCACCGCCGCCATGTCGAGCGAGAGCACCCGGTGGTCCCGCAGCACGTCGGGGCACTGGCCGCTCGCGATCAGCAGCGCCAGCCCTTCGACGATGGCGGTCTTCCCCACGCCCGGCTCGCCGATCAGCACCGGATTGTTCTTCTTCCGCCGGGCCAGGATCTCCATAACCCGCTGGATTTCCTTCTGCCGCCCGATGGTCGGATCCAGCTGGCCTTCGGCGGCGAGCTGGGTCAGGTCCCGGCAGAAGTGATCCAGCGCGGGGGTCTTGGATTTCTTTTCCGACTTGGGCGCGGCGGTGGGCGGGGCCGGCGCCGAGGCGCCCGACCCGGTCTGCGGCATGTCGCTCCCCAGCAGCCGGAGGGTCTCGGCCCGGGACTGCTCCAGGGTCACCCCGGCGTCGGTCAGAACCTGGGCGGCGATCCCCTTCTCCTCCCGCAGCAGGCCCAGCAGCAGGTGCTCGGTCCCCACGTAGGAGTGGTTGAGCTCCCGCGCTTCGGTCATGGCCAGCTCGAGCACCTTCTTGGCCCGCGAGGTGTACGGCAGGTCGGGGCCCGGCGCCGCGGCCGCTTTCCCCTTCTTGACCGTTTCCTCGATTTTCTGCTGGATATCGTCGAGATCGACGTTCAGGTTGGTGAGCACCGCCGCGGCGACGCCTTCGCCCTCGCGGATCAGCCCCAGGAGAATGTGCTCGGTGCCGACGTACTCGTGATGGAGGCGCGCCGCTTCCTCGCGAGCCATCTGGAGGACCTTGCGGACCCGGTCGGTGAAGTTGTAGCCGTTCATCGCGTGGTCATCCCTGGGTCGGTGGCAGGTCCGCGGAGGATCCGCGGCGCCCCACTTCCGCTTCGAGCATCTGCCGTACGTACGCCGCGCGCCGTACCGGCACCTCCTCGTCGGCGAGGCCCCGGCCCTGGGCGGCGGCGAGATGCGCGGGCTGGGTGAAGACGAGGAGCTTGTTCAACGTATACATACCGACGTTCGGGATCAGCCCGAGCCCCACACCGAGCCGCACCCCGCTCAGCAGATTCATGGTCTCCTCGAAGGACAGGGTGCGGGCGTAGCGGAGCAGTCCGAAGGCCCGCCACACCTTGTCCTCGAGAATCGCGGTCGCATCGCGCAGCAGAATCTGCCGGGCCCGCTCTTCGTACTCCATCACCTGCCGGACCAGCTTGCCGAGGTGGTCCAGCAGCTCCCGTTCGGTCTGCCCCAGCGTGGTCTGGTTGGAGAGCTGGAACAGATTGCCGACGACTTCGCTGCCTTCCCCGTACAGTCCCCGAAAGGTGAGACCGACCTGGGTCAGACCCTGGAGGATTTTGTTGATTTCCTTGGTCAGAACCAGCCCCGGGAGGTGCACCAGCACCGACGCGCGGAGCCCGGTTCCGACGTT
>DATCXX010000203.1:0-3840 GCA_036565615.1 Gemmatimonadales bacterium
GCCGGCCACGCCCGGCAGCCGATTGTGAACACCCGCGGTGTCGCCACCGGAGAGCTCCGTCCCGCCGGTGCGCTGCGTTTCTCCGATGTCTGATGCGGTGATCCGGTTACTCCGGAACCGGGCCCGCGCATGAGCTTGCAAACGCTCGATGCCGCCACCTCCGCGCTGGTCGCGCTGGCCACCGCCATCGCGCTCGGAAACGAAGCCCTGGTGGAGCAGCACTGCCGCACCTGCATGGCGGAAGGCGCGCCCGAGACCTGGGTGGATGAGCTGCTGCTGCAGTCCACCCTCATGGTGGGCTGGCCCCGCGCGCTGATCGCCGCCGCCATCTGCCGGCGGGTCTCGGGCCCGGCCCATTCGCTGGAAGACGGCGCCGACTATGGGGGCGTCCCGGAGTGGCAGGCGCGGGGAGAAGCAGTTTGCCGCACCATCTACGGGGCGAATTACCAGCGGCTGCGGGCCAACATGCAGGAGCTCCATCCGGCGCTCGATGCCTGGATGGTCACCGAAGGGTACGGGCGCACCCTGGGGCGGCCAGGGCTCGACCTTGCCCGCCGGGAGCTCACCATCGTCGCGCAGGTGGCGGTGCAGGGCGCAGAGCGGCAGCTCCACTCCCACCTCCGGGGAGCGTTGCACGCCGGTGTTGCCCCCGCAGTGCTCGACTCGGCCCTCGCCGTGGTGCGGCCTTCGCTGGACCCCCGCGCCCGCGGGGTGCTGGACTCGGTGCGGGAGCGGGTGCAGGCCCCATGACATTCATTGACCGCGCCGTGGTGCACGTCGTTGCCGGGACCGGCGGCTCGGGGTCGAGCTCCTTCGCCCGGTTCAAGTACGTCCCCAAGGGCGGTCCCGACGGCGGAGACGGCGGACACGGAGGCAGCATTTACGTGAAGGGAGACGCCAATCTCTCGACCCTGCTGGACTATCGCTACCGCACCTCGTGGAAGGCGGACCGCGGCCAGCACGGCAAGGGCAAGACCATGACCGGCGCCTCGGGAGACGATCTCTACCTTCCGGTCCCGCCCGGCACCGAAATCCGCGACCTCGGCTCGGGGGAGCTTCTGGGGGAAATTCTCGCCGATGGCCAGGAGCTGCTGGTAGCCAGGGGCGGCCGGGGTGGCCGAGGCAACGCACGCTTCGCCACCTCCACCCACCAGGCGCCCCGAGAATGGGAGCCCGGGCAGGAAGGGCAGGACCGCCAGATCGAGCTGGTGCTCAAGCTGATCGCCGATGTGGGCCTGGTGGGAGAGCCCAACGCCGGCAAGAGCAGCCTGCTCGCCGCGATCTCCGCCGCGCGGCCCAAGATCGCCGACTATCCGTTTACCACCCTGGAGCCCAATCTCGGCGTGGTCGGGCTCAGCGGCTCCCGTTCCTTCGTCGTGGCCGACATTCCCGGCATCATCGAAGGGGCGCACCAGGGCAAGGGGCTGGGTCACCAGTTCCTCCAGCACGTGGAGCGCACCAGGATCCTCGCCTACCTGATTCCCGTGGACAGCGACGACGCCCAGACCGTCTACCAACGGCTGCGCCGGGAGCTCTCGGAATACAGCGCCGAGCTGCACCGGAAGCCGCACCTGATCCTCCTCACCAAGAGCGATCTCACTCCTCCGGGAGACCCGATTCCCAGGGTCCAGGCTCCCGAATCGCGCGCGACGCTGGTGCTCTCGAGCGCCGCCCGCACCGGGCTCGACGATCTGAAGAACGCGCTGTGGGACCTGGTCACCGAAGCGCGCGCGGCCGATCTGGTACCGGAAGACGAAGGCATCGGCGATGGATGAGTCCTGGCTCGCGCTCGCGCTGGTGCCGGGAATCGGCGCCGCGCGATTCGCCGCGCTGCTCGACCGGTTCGATTCCCCCAACGGCGCCCTCTCGGCGCCGTTGGAGGTTTTATGTACCGTGCCGAAGATTACCGCGCCGATTGCGGAGGCGATCAAGCAGGCAGATCGGAAAGCAGCGGCACGGGCCCTGCTCCGACTCGCCGAGCTGGGAGGAACCGTGCTCCTGCCCGGCGCGGAGGGGTTTCCCGAGCTGCTTCGCCAGCTCCCCGATCCACCGCTCTGTTTGTTTGCCCAGGGAGACCTGACTCTCCTGACCCGGCCGGCCATCGCCATCGTGGGGAGCCGCAATCATTCCCACTACGGCGCGGAGGTCTGCCGAGCCGTCGCGCGTGCGGCAGCCGAGCTGGGGCTGGTGGTGGTGAGCGGAATGGCACGCGGTCTCGACGCCGTGGCCCATCGCGGCGCGCTCGATGCCGGTGGCGGCACCATCGGGGTCCTCGGCAGCGGGCTCGGTGTGGTGTATCCGGTGTCCAACCGCTCACTTTATCTGCGGGTGCTCGAGCGGGGACTCCTGATCACCGAGCTTCCACCGCACCAGCGGCCTCACGAGGGGAGCTTTCCCCGCCGCAACCGGCTGATCAGCGGCCTGGCGCGAGTCACCGTGGTAGTGGAGGCCGCGCAGGCCTCCGGCGCCCTGCAAACCGCGGGATGCGCCCAGGAGCAGGGGAGGGAAGTCATGGCGGTGCCGGGACCGATCACCAGCCCGGTCTCGGCGGGAACCAATGGACTGATCCGCGATGGCGCAACGCCGCTCCTCGAGCTGGCCGATCTGCTGCCGCACTATCCCGAAGCGGCGCCCATTGCCGTCCGGGGTCCGGCTCCCGAGGCCGGCACTCTGGCTCCGGTCGAAGGGCGCATCGTCAACGCACTCTGGGCCGGCCCCCGGCGCACCGAGGAGCTCATCGAAGCCACCGGCGCCCCGGTCACCGATGCGCTGGACGCGCTCTCCGCGCTCGAGCTGACCGGGAGAATCCGGCAGCGGGGGGGCGGAGTCTACGAGTTAGCGCCGACACAGCTGTTTGGGGTGAGACGTGAGACGTAAGACGTGAGACGTGAGACGTAAGACGTGAGACGTGAGACGTGAGAGGTGAACTATCTTGCTTTGCGTCTTTGCGTCGACTGAAGGCTGATAGCTTTCCTCCTATGCACCTCTACATCCACGTCCCCTTCTGCGCCCGCCGCTGCAGCTACTGCGATTTTGCGATCGCGGTGCGGCGGGAGGTGCCCTCGGCGAGCTTTGCCGGTCTGATCGCGCGGGAGTGGGCCGAGTGGCAGAGTCATCCCGCCTGGAACGACGCGCCGGCGCTCGACACCATCTACTTCGGCGGCGGCACCCCATCGCGGCTGGATCCCGCGGCCATCGGGGCGATGCTCGCCCGCTTTTCCAGGGACCGGGCGCTGGCGCCCGGCGCCGAGATCACCCTGGAGGCCAATCCCGACGACGTGACCCCGGAGAGCGCTGAGTCGTGGCGTGGCGCGGGAATCAACCGGATCTCGCTGGGAGCCCAGTCGTTCGATCCTGGAGTTCTCCGGTGGATGCACCGGACCCACGACCGGGAGCAGATCGCCGTGGCGGTGAGGACCCTCCGCTCGGCCGGCTTCGAGGACATCTCACTCGATCTGATCTACGCCGTCCCCCAGTCCCTGGGGCGCGACTGGGCGGCCGACCTCGACCGGGCGCTGGCGCTGGAGCCGACCCACCTCTCGTTCTACGGGCTCACGGTCGAGCCGGTCACCCCGCTCGGCAAGTGGACCGCGCGGGGAGAGGCCGTCGCCCTGGACGACGAGCGCGCCGCGGCCGAATTCCTGACGGCCAATGCGCGGCTGGTGTCGGCGGGCTTCGAGCATTACGAGGTGTCCAGCGCGGCGCTGCCGGGGCACCGGGCCCGGCACAATTCGGCCTATTGGCGGAGGGCGCCCTTCATCGGCCTGGGACCCTCGGCGCACAGCGGGTTCGCGGCGGCGCGGCGCTGGAACGTGCGCAACTGGGAGGAGTATCGCCGGC
>DATCXX010000216.1:0-7538 GCA_036565615.1 Gemmatimonadales bacterium
CTGACGGCAGATGGCTGCGGGCTCGCCGCTGCCGCATCCGTCTCCAGCCGGGCCACCACCGTCTGGACCGCCACGGTCTGCCCTTCCTGCACCAGGATCTCGGCCAGCACGCCGGCTGCGGGCGCGGGAATCTCGGCGTCCACCTTGTCGGTGGAGATCTCGAAGATCGGCTCGTCGCGCTTGACCGGATCACCCACCTTCTTGAGCCACTTGGACAACGTGCCCTCGGCGATGGACTCGCCCATCTGGGGCATGGGAACGTCAATCTTTGCCATGCGTACCACTCCTTGAGAGGGCGCGGAGGACGCGGAGGGCGCGGGACGCGGCATCGCGCCCTGGCTCCTTCGGGTCCTTCGCGTCTTTCGCGTCCTTCGCGTCCTTCACGTCCTTCGCGTCCTTCGCGTCCTTCACATCAGTACTTCGCCAGCCACCTCGCCGCGGCGACCACGTCATCCACCTGCGGCAGCACGAAATCTTCCAGGGTCGGCGCGTAGGGCAGCGGCACGTCGTGGGCGCACACCCGCTTGACCGGGGCGTCGAGCCACTCGAACGCCAGATCGTTGATCCGGGCGGTGATCTCCCCCGCCACGCCGCCGGTCCGGGTATCCTCGTGCACGATCAGCACCCGGTTGGTCTTGCGCACCGTCGCCACGATCGCGGCATCGTCCATCGGCATCAGGGTGCGGAGGTCGAGCACCTCCACCGAGAGCCCGTCTTCCCGCTCCAGCTTTTCGGCGGCCTCCAGCGATTTCCAGAGCATCGCCGACCAGGTGATCACCGAAAGGTCCCGGCCTTCCCGGGCCACCCGGGCCTCGCCGATCGGGGTGAGCACGTCCTCCCCGGCCGGCAGGTCTTCCTTGATCCGGCGGTAGAGGTACTTGTGCTCGAAGTAGAGCACCGGGTCCTCGTCGCGGATCGCGGCCTTGATCAGCCCCTTGGCGTCCCGGGCGGTCGCCGGGGCCACGATCTTGAGCCCCGGGGTGTGGAGGAACGCCGCTTCCGGATTCTGGGAGTGAAAGGGCCCGCCCCGCACGAACCCCCCCGAGGGCCCCCGCACCACCATCGGGGTGGACAGTCCGGCGCGGTAGCGCGCGGTCGCCACGTAATTGGTCAGAATGGAGTAGGCGCAGGAGATGAAGTCGATGAACTGCATCTCGCACACCGGCCGGAGCCCCATGTGGGCGGCGCCGGCGGCCGCACCGACGATCGCGGTTTCCGCGATCGGGGTATCGATGACCCGGTCTTCACCGAACCGCCGCTGGAGTCCTTCGGTCACCTTGAACGCGCCCCCGAAGGCGCCGACATCCTCGCCCAGGACGAAGACCCGGTCGTCCCGGGCCATCTCCTCGGCCAGTCCGTCCTTGAGCGCTTCGAGGTAGGTGACTTCAGGCATCGAGCCTCCGGTACCACTCGGGCTCGGCCCGCGGCGGCGTCACCATCACCCCATCGAGCGCGGTATCGGCCGCGGGCATCGGCTCGTTCTCGCACTCCGCCACCGCGGCGTCGATCTCCCCGGTGATCCGCTGGTCGATCGCGGACAGCTCGTCCGGGGCGGCCCAGCCCGCTTCGGTGAGCCGGCGCAGGTAGCGGTCGATCGGATCTTTGGCGGCCCAGGCGTCCAGCTCGTCCTTGCTGACGTAGGACTGGTTGTCGTGCTCCGCGTGCCCCTTGCGCCGGTAGGTCAGCAATTCGATCAGGGTGACGCCTTCGCCGGCCCTGGCCCGATCCACCGCCGCCCGGGTCACCTGGTACACCGCGAGCACGTCGTTGCCATCGGCCTGCTCGCCGCGCACCCCGTATCCGGCGGCCTTTTCCACCAGCTGGCTCACCGCGGTCTGGCGGAACAGCGGAGTCGAGTAGGCGTAGCCGTTGTTCTCGGCGATCACCACCAGCGGAAGCCGCTGCACGGCCGCGAAGTTGATTCCCTCGTGGAACGCCCCGGTGCTCATGGCGCCGTCGCCCACGTACACCAGACCCACCCGGCGCTGCCGGCGCATCCGGAAGCTCAGGGTGACCCCGGCCATGACCGGAACCATGTCGCCCAGGTGGGAAATCTGCCCCAGGAAACCGCGCTCCAGATCGTTGAAATGGATGTTCAGCTCGCGGCCCCGGGTGGGACTCTCCGCCTTGGCCATGTACTGCCGGAGCACCTCGAGCGGCGTGGCCCCCTGGACCAGCATGGAGCCCAGATTCCGGATCAGGGGAGAGAGAATGTCCCCCTGGCTGCGGTCCAGCGCGTAGGCACTGCCCACCGCGTCGGCTTCCTGCCCCAGGGAGCGGAACAGTCCCCCGACCACCTTGGTCTGCCGGTACAGATTGACCAGCTTCTCCTCCAGCGACCGGGTCAGCCGCATGAAGTAGTACAGCTCGAGAAGCTGATCCCGGGTGAGCCCGGCGGGAATGGGGGGGGCTGCGCTCTGGGCGGTCGTGGTCATCGGGCCGGGGTTCGAGAGCGTAACTCGAAAGCGGGTAAAGATTTATCCGCCAAGGCCCGGAGTCAAGGACGGGGCGATATCCGCCATGACAAATCCGCCCTCCGGCGCGACAGCTCGGGGTCGCGGGGGAGAGCGGATTGGTCCAGCGACGACAGCATCTATTGAAGCACGGCGGGGGATCGCGTCAGCAGGACCGAGCTCGCAATCGCCACGCCGGGTGATATCAGCAACAAAGGCGCGAGCGTCCTCCGCCAGGAGAACACCAACGCGCCTTCGTCTCACGCGGCCCAGGGCCGTCGTCCGACAAGGTGGCTCCGCCCGAAGGGGAGCAACGCTATTTTTGCTCTGGCAACCCGGTAAGACGCCTCACCCCGCCCGGCCTGCACAGCCCGGTTTCAGACATGCTCCAGCAGCAGCTCGAGCTTGTGGCGCAGCTCGCCCAGACGCTTCGATTTGAAAGCGCTCTTGGTCTCTTCCAGCACTGCGATCACTTCCCGCACCGCCTCCAGCAGCTGGGAACCCCGGGGGCAATTCATGAGCTGGCAGGGATGCTCCTTGACCGAATGGCCGGTGAGCGCCCGGCCCAGCTGGTCCAGATCCACCAGCGATCCCATCACGTTGCGGAGGGTGAGGGAGAGGAACATGTCCACCGCCGGCCCGTCGGCCTGGGGACCGCGCTGGACCTTGCTCAGCCCCTCGAACTCGCGCCGCCAGTCCCGCAGCCGGTGCTCGGCGCTCTCCAGCGCACGGTAGGAGCGGAACCGCGCCACCGCCGCGTCCACCCGGGAGAGAAGCTCCGGGAATACCACCGGCTTCACCAGGTAGGCGGCGACCGGCAGCTCGATACAGGCCACCGCGGAACGCACGGCCGGAAAACCGGTGAGGATGATGACCGGCAGACCGCCGCTGGTCTCGGCAATCCGCCGGACCAGCTCCAGATCGGAATTCCCGGGCATTTCGAGGTCGGTGATCAGCAGATCGAACCGCTCGGCCCCGGCGCGTTCCAGGGCGGTGGCCCCGTCGGATACGGTCTCGACCTCATAGCCTTCGCGCCGCAGAAGCTCGGCGGTGGAATTCAGGAAGGTGGCTTCATCATCGGCGAGCAATATGCGACCGCGAGAACTCACGAGTTGCCTCCGTTCGTCGCCTGGGCGACGGGGATTCTGATGACGAATTCGGCCCCGCCATCGGGCGGGTCCTCAATTTCAACGGTGCCGCCCATCGCTTCAACCGACCGGCGCACCAGGGACAATCCTATGCCCATGCCCCCGGTCGCGGCACCCCGTCCCTTGGTGGTGACAAAGGGTTCGAAGATCCGGCTGCGCGCGGTGACCGGTACGCCGGGACCCTGGTCGCGAACGCGGAGCACAAAATAGCCGTTCTCGGCGTGGGCCCGTACCGTCACCAGTCCCCCGGGCGGTGACGCCTCCACCGCGTTCTGGACCAGGTTGTACACCGATTGCCGGAGCACCGACTCCGGAATCGCCACCAGCGAGGGCACTCCCGCGAGCTCGGCCTGGATCCGGACCTGGGTGGGGCGATTCACCTGCTGGAGAAACGCCACCGCATCGCCGATCAGCGTGCGGACGCCGGATTGTCCGGTGCCGTCGGTATCGGGGCGGTAGGTCTCGTAGAGCTGCCGGGTAACGTCGGCAATCCGGCGGATTTCCCGCTCGATGGCGCCGACGTAGGCATAGTGGGGATGGTCGGCCGGGATCGCGTCGCGGAGCAGCAGGAACGAATTCTGGATGCCGGCCAGCGGATTGTTGATCTCGTGGGCCACCCGGGCCGCGATCCGCCCCATCGTGGTGAGGGTCTCCACCTCCCGCAGCTCGGCCTCGGCCCGGCGCCGGGCAGTAATGTCCCGCCCTTCCACCAGGAGCTGGGCCACCTTGCCCTCCGCGTCGCGAATCGCCTTCACCGAGAAATCCATCACCATCCGCTGCCCGCTCCGGGTGGCCATTTCCAGCTCCTGCTTGACGATGCGACCAGCCTTCGCCGCATCGCAGGCGGTCCTGGCCCAGGTCGCGTCCGCAACCGGCCACCAGCCCGCCTCCCAGAACACCACCCCGCGCAGCGCTTCGATGCCGGTCTCGTTGCGGAGCAGCTCGAGCGCGGTGGGATTGGCTTCCAGAATCCGGCATTCCAGATCGAGCAGCGCCTGGAACTGATAGGCGCTGTCGAACATGGCGCGGAACCGGCGCTCGCTCCGCTCCCGCTCTTCGTCCGCCCGGCGGCGTTCGCTGACGTCTCCGCTCACTCCCAGCATCTGGAGCGGCGTTCCGTACGGCCCCCGTTCGGTCACGTGCCCCCGGTCGACCCTCCAGCTCCACTCGCCGGCGGCGTCCTGAATCCGGTATTGGGCCTCGAAGACGTGGCTCCAGCCGTCGAGATGGGCGGAGAGGAGCGCTTCGACCCTGCGGCGGTCGTCGGGATGCACCAGCTCGGTCCAGCGTCCCTTGCGGAGCTCCTGTCCCCGGGTGGAGGACTCGAGCGCGGGTTCGCCGTCGGCGCGGGCAGGAACCTCCCAGGACCAGGCCCGGTCCATCGATCGGCCCAGCAGCAGCTGGAGCCGGGCCAGCTCGGCGGTTCGGGCGTTGGTCTGAAGGGTACGGCCCAGCTGGAGCGAAACCGGGAGCAGCCCGGAAAGCAGCAATCCGAAGGCGAGGACCAGACCGGAGAGACCGCCACCGGGACCGGGAGCGCCGGCGCCAGTGGGCCAGACCACGACCTCCCAGGCCATTTCATCCACCGACATGACGCCGCGATGGACCAGCTCATGGCCCCGGGCCGGTCCGAACCCCGAGGTCACGATGGTCCGGCCGCGCCACGAAACCATGCGGTGGTAGCCGTCCACGGTGTCGGCCAGCATCGGCTTGAGCAGCTGGTCACCCCGGATCAGTCCGACCACGAAACCGTCGCAGGTCGAGAGATCGCAGCGGGGCACCGCGATTCCCAGGGTCTGGGCCGAATCCGCCAGGGAGAAGTGCCAGACCGAATCGGGACGGGTCAGGGTCGGCGGCGAGCGGGACGCCACCTGGAGCTTGAGCTGGGTGACCAGGGTCAGGGAATCTTCCGGCACCGGCACCAGAAGGGCCCGACTGCCGTTGCCGTCAACCCAGGCGATGCCGGTCATCCCCGGCACCGAGTTCACCATGGTCTGGACCGAGCGGTTCCACTCCGCGGTTCCGACCACCGAGGGAAACGAGAACCAGGCCACCCTCCGCAGGGCGGAGTTCACCAGGTTGATGCCCTCCTCGATCCGGGTCTCGGCGCGCTCGGCCGCCGCGGCCAGCAGGGTGCGCGCATCGGCGTCCTGTCCCTGAATCATGGCCCGCCAGAGGAACAGCACCGCGGTGAGACTGGCGAGTCCCGCGGCCGGAGGAATCCACGCGGGGTAGGTGGCGGGGGTCCAGTCGCGGGTCCAGGCCGACGCGCCCAGCGCGAGCCCGAGCAGCAGGAGTCCGATCGCCGCCTGCGGCCCCGAGCCCACCACCGGGCCGAACTGGATCCCGGGCGAGAACCCGATCGCCTGGGTCAGCAGGAGGGCGAAGCCGAGCGCGCCGAGGATGGAGGCGATCACGCCGACGGCGAAGGCACCGGGAGGACGCTTGAGCCCGGTGACCACCGCGACGATTCCGGCACCCCCCAGGATGAGTCCCCAGGCGGTGGAGAACGGCACTTGGGACGAGCCCGGCATCCCGATCAGCGCTTCGAGGTCGGGGCGAAAGCGAAGCGCTTCGAGTCCCAGACTGCTGCCGGTGATC
The DNA here is from genome assembly GCA_036565615.1 of Gemmatimonadales bacterium. Lineage (GTDB taxonomy): Bacteria > Gemmatimonadota > Gemmatimonadetes > Gemmatimonadales > GWC2-71-9 > JABFSM01. The sequence goes on from DATCXX010000216.1 coordinate 6,203, forward strand.
AGCTCGAACAGTCCGGTGAGACCGATGGCTGCGCCGGTGGTCGCCAGCACCAGCGCGGTGCGGCGGAGACTCCGGTCGAATGCAAGGGCCGCCACGCCCAGGGCGAAGAGTCCGAGCGCCGCCGCCGGACGAAGCGGAGCCCGGGATTCTATGGGCTGGACCAGGACCCGAATGGTCATGATCCACCCGAGGATCGCGGCCCCGCCCATGGTGATCAGGGCATATCCGCTCGCGGTCCAGAGCCGTCGCCAGCGGGCAGTCGGGGCGACTGGCCGGGATTCGGTCACTTCCCGGCGATCCGGAGCTCCGGCAGGCGGATTCATGCTCGAAGTTGGGGGCTTGCGCGGTTTTCCTCAAGTTTGTAGAATGACTCCAGCAGGCGCCGGAATCAGGGCGTCAGCCTTGTCGGATGGAGCAGCAGAACCATCAGACGAAGGCGCTACCCGTCGAATGAGACGCGGTGGCGCCTTTTTTCGTACAAACATGGCACTCGCAGAGCGGTGCGGGTTGCCCTGTCGGCCGGAGCGAAGCGGCTCTGGAAGTCGAGGGCGCGAGGGGATTCCCGCAGGCCGGGGGTCCTTCGCGCCCTCGTGCTTTCGCCGGCTACATCCTGATCGGACACCGGGCCCTCTGGGGGGAATATGCTGATTCGTCTGGCGCTGGCATCACTGGTCGTAGCCCTGGTCGCAGCGGTCATCGGATTCAGCCGCGCGGCCGCCGATTTCGGAGACATCAACCGCTCCGTGGCATATGTGCTGGTTCTGGTCTTCTGCGTGACCCTTCTTCTGGAAGCGGTCACCGGCCGGAAGCCGGCGTCCTAGCGAGAGGTCATGCGGAAGCCACCCGACCAGCAGCCCGCTGAGCCTGGAAACGATCGACAGAAGCCGGTACGGGAGACTGGAGCGCCGGTGGTCCCGGAGGAGCTGATCAAGGGAGACTGGCGCCGGCGCCTGGTGCTTCCCAATCAGGACGGACAACTGAGGTTGACGCCGGTCAAGACGGTGCGGGGAGGCCGATCCGCCCCCTCCACCCAGATCCGGTATCTCGACGACAAGCGGCGCCGCAACAGCGCCTGAAGTCATAGCAGGACGCGACCCACCGACCGGAGAGGAGCAGGCCGTGCAGATCGAGACGATGGAAGACCTGCTGGAAGATCAGTTGCGAGAGATCTACGGGGCGGAACGCCAGTTCGCGGCCGAGCTGCCCAAGCTGATCTGGCAGACCACGTCGCTCTCCCTGCGCCTCGCCCTGTCGGATCAGTTCCAGGAGACCGAACGCCAGATCGACCGGCTCGGCGAGGCCTTTGCCGCCCTCGGAAAACCCCCGCGCGGGGCGT
>DATCXX010000228.1:0-4714 GCA_036565615.1 Gemmatimonadales bacterium
GGTATCCACCGGGAGCAGCTCGGCCGGCGAGGCGGGGCGCTCGCACCATTCCCGCCATCGGCACATGGCCGCCAGCGCCCGCGCCGCCGACTCAGGAAAGATGTAGGCCGGAATTCCGGCCTCGTGCAGGGTGGCCTTCCCCTGGGGCAGGCCCCGGTACCCCATGAGCACGCCGAATACCGTTTTCGCGGGATGCTCCTCCGCCACCGAGGCAATCGCCAGGCTCACGTCGCCCTGGGTTACTCCCAGCGGGGGCACGAAGATGGCCAGCGCCGCGTCGACTCCCGGGTCCTCGAGCAGCGCGCCCAGCGCGGCGCGATAGCCCTGCGGAGTGGCCGATGCGATCATGTCCAGCGGATTCCGGATCGACGCTTCCGCCGGGAAGAGCGGGGCCAGCCGCGTTACGGTCTCCGGGGCGAGGTCGGGGAGCTCGAGGGCATTCGCCTCGCAGGCATCTGCGGCCAGTATCCCGGGACCCCCGGCGTTGGTGAGCACCGCGGTGCGGCGGGAGCGGGGCGGCCGCTGGACCGCGAAGGCCATGGCAAGGTCGAACAGCTCCTCGATGCTCCCGGCCCGCAGCACGCCCGCCTGGGCCAGCAGCGCGTCCACCGCTGCATCGCTTGCGGCCAGCGCCCCGGTATGGGAGGAGGCCGCCCGGGCCCCGGCCAGCGAACGGCCCGACTTGACCACGATGATCGGCTTCCGGCGGGTGATCCGCGAGGCGATGGTGAGAAACTTCCCGGGATTGCCGAAGTTCTCCACGTACATGAGGATGACCTCGACGTCCGGGTCATCCTCCCATGCCAGGAGCAGGTCGTTGCCGCTCACGTCGGGCTTGTTGCCCACCGAGACGAACTGGGAGATCCCGATCCCGTATTCGCGGGCGTAGTCGAGCACCGAGAGGCCCATCGCGCCCGATTGGGACACGAACCCCACCTTGCCGTAGGGAGGCAGGCTGGGCGCGAAGGTGCCGTTCATCGAGATCGCCGGATTGGAATTCAGCACCCCCATGCAATTGGGACCGACCATGCGCATCCCCCGGCCCCGGACGAATTCGGTGAGCCGCCGCTCCCGCTCGATTCCGACGCCCCCCACCTCCTTGAATCCCGACGAGATCACCACCAGCCCGGGGATCCCCTTGCGGGCACACCCTTCGGCCACCTCCTGGACCAGCTCCTTGGGGACCACGATGATCGCCTGGTCCACCGGAGCGGGAACCGCTTCGATGTCCGGGAAGGCGGGAATGGCGCAGACCGCTTTTGCCCGCGGATTCACCGGATAGACCGCGCCGGTGAACCCGCAGCGCACCAGACTGGCCACGATTTCGTGTCCGATGGTGCCTGGGGTCCTCGAGGCGCCCACCACCGCCAGGCTCGCCGGCGCCAGAATGGGTCGCAGCGTCCCGCTCATCGCCTCGTGCCCAGCAGATCGGGATACTCGGGTTCCCACATCAGCCCCCGCACCGCCGCAGCCACGTCCAGGGGGCGGGGCTCCCGGGCCAGCCCGGCGTTCCAGGCCACTTCGGCCACCGCGGCGGCGATCAGCTCACTCACGCCGCGAATGGCGGAGATCGGCGGGTACAGCAGTCCCTGCTCCAGCGCGGCGGGGGACACGCTGTCCGCCAGCACCCGCGCCGCGATCTGGAACATCTGGTCGGTGACTCTCCGCGCACCCGCCACCAGCACCCCGAGCCCCAGCCCGGGGAAGATGTAGGCGTTGTTGCCCTGTCCCGGCACGAAGCGGCGGCCGTTCACCACCACCGGTTCGAAGGGACTTCCGCTCGCGAACACGGCCCGCCCGCCGGTGTGGCGGTAGGCCTCCTCGGCGGTGCACTCCGAGCGCGAGGTCGGGTTGGAGAGCGCGAAAATCACCGGATCCGGATTGAGCTCCGCCATCAGGCGAAGGACCTCGGGCGTGAACGCGCCTCCCTGGGTGGAGAGACCCAGCAGGGCGGTTGGCGCCAGGCTTCGCACCGCGTCGAGGAGCGTGGCCGCGGGCGGATGGGCGTGGGCGTAGCGCCGCTTGTGCTCCGGTAATTCTCCGCGGCCGGCGACCACTAGGCCTTTCGAATCCACGAACCAGCATCGCCGTCGCGCGTCGGCCTCGGTCATCCCCTCCTGCATCATGGCGCCGACCGCCAGGTCGGCGATGCCGGTAGCCGCCGAGCCGGCGCCCAGAAAGAGCAGCCGCTGCTCCCGGAGCGGAATTCCGGTCACTCGTGCGGCGGAATAGAGCCCGGCCAGCGCCACCGCAGCGGTACCCTGCACATCGTCGTTGAAGGTACAGAGCCGGTCCCGATAGCGGGCCAGCAAACCGAGCGCATTCTCGGTGGCGAAGTCCTCGAACTGGAGTAGAACACCTGGAAAGACCTCATCGACCGCGGCCACGAATTCATCCAGTAGCGCCAGGTACTCCGCACCCCGGACGCGCGGCCGCGGAGTTCCGATATAGAGCGGATCGCTTCGCAGCTCGGCGTTGTCGGTGCCTACATCCAGGGTGACGGGGAGGCACCAGGCCGGCGCAATCCCGGCGCAGGCGGTGTAGAGCGAGAGCTTGCCCACCGGGATGCCCATCCCGTTGGCGCCGACGTCGCCCAGTCCGAGGATCCGCTCACCATCGGTGACCACGATGATCCGCACCCCTCGTTCGGGCCAGTTCTCGAGAATCCGGCGCACCCGACCCCGGTCTTCCGCCGCCACATACAGCCCGCGGGGCCGCCGGAAGATGGCCCCGAACTGGCGGCACGCCTCCCCCACGGTCGGGGTGTAGATCACCGGCATCATGGACTCGAGGTGCCGCACCAGGGTGCGATAGAAGAGGGTCTCGTTCCGGTCCTGCAGGCCGGTCAGGTAGATGTACTGATCCAGCGGGCTGCTCTGGCGGTGGAAGTTGTAGAGAATCCGCTCCTCCTGCTCCGCCGCCGTGAGCACTCTGGGCGGCAACAGCCCCCGAAGGCCGAGGCCGTCACGCTCCGCTTCGGTGAAGGCGGTGCCCTTGTTGCAGCGGGGATCGTGCAGCAGGTCTTCCGCGCGGCGGTGGCGACGCTCCAGAAGGCGCTCCGGTTGGGGGAGGGTCAAGCGGGCAATGTATGCTGATGGCGGGGAGCCCGGCGAGGTCCGCGCATCGGGCAACGATACCGGGCAGAGTTGAACCGGAGATGAAGCGGGTGTGAGAGCCCGATCAGGTGACGCCTCGGGGCCGCGCCTGAAGGGTCTTTCAGCCTCGATTCCGGGCCCGTTCACACCGCACCGGCGATGCTTCCCGAGTCGAGAAAACCGAGGCCTCCATGACACCGGTGAGTGCTGGGCTGGAGCCACACGAGGAGCGGATTGCCCGCAAGCAGCGGAAACGGGAAGCGAAGCTGCGCCGGGACGCCACCCGTCCGCCCCGGAGTCTGGAGCGGTGGCGAATCCTCATGGACGTGGTCGATGAAGGGAGGCGGGTGGCCGAGCTGGCCGATCACAAGGCCCGCTACGCCCTGGTCGTGATGGGAGCCCTCAACGCCGGCGTGTTCCTGATCTTATCGCGGGCGCACCTCATTTCCGACCTCCCCCCGGTTCTCAAACCCTGGCTGATCGGAGCTCTGGTAGCGTACGCCGGCCTCTCCTGCCTCTTCGTCTACCACGCCATCGACTGCATCCGGCCCCGCTGGTTGCGGGATGCGGTCGGCCAGGGCCGAGCGGGGAGCTCGGCGCCGCTCGGCCTGCTCTACTGGGAATCGATCGGGAGTTACGACGAGAAGGCCTATCGGGACGCCTGGAACACCGTCCGGATGGACCAGCTCAACGGCGAGGTGGTGGTGATCTCCCATCACCTCTCCCTTCTGATCAGGCACAAGTACCGCGCCCTGGACCGGCTCTTCCGGGGCCTCGCGGTCCTGGTCATGCTGGCGGCGCTGCAGCTGCTGGTGTACGGGGCCATCGCCCTGGCAGGCTGATCCTCTCCGCTCCAGTCTCTCCGCTTCCCGTTTCCCGCTTCCCGCCCTTTTCATCCCTCCTTCAGCACTGCTTCACGTATGTCCCCCTAGCATCGGAGGAATTCGCTGCCCACCCCCGCTCCCGTCGAGCCGCCGCCCGGCGATCCCTGAATGGACCCAGGGTCTCGACAGGGAAATCGGACTGGAGGAGCCTCATGTTCCTGCCGACGCACCATTCGATGGAGACCGGCGAGACACTCGGTGACCGGCTGCAATCCCGCGGCGTCTCCCGCCGAGAGTTTCTCGACTTCTGCGGCAAGCTGGCCATTGTGCTGGGGCTGGGCGAGCTGGCCGGCCCGCGGGTCGCCCGGGCCCTGCAGGCGGTCCGGCGCCCCAGCGTCATCTGGATCCAGCTCCAGGAGTGCACCGGCTGTGTGGAGAGCGTGCTGCGCACCGTGGAGCCCACCATCGGGAACCTGGTCCTGGAGGCGGTGTCGCTCGACTACTCCCACACCATCATGGCGGCCGCAGGACATCAGGCCGAGGCCGCGCTCCAGCAGGCTATGAAGGAGAACGCGGGGAAGTACCTCCTCATCGTCACCGGCTCGGTGCCCCTGGCGGATGGCGGAGTGTACACCACGATCGGCGGCCGCACCGCAAAGGCGGTCCTCGAGGAGGCGGCGCAAGGCGCCGCGGCGATCGTGGCGGTCGGCGCCTGTGCGCACTGGGGGAGCGTACAGGCTGCCCGACCGAATCCGACCGGCGCCGTCGGGGTGGCCGAGGTCATCAAGGACAAGC
>DATCXX010000253.1:0-2629 GCA_036565615.1 Gemmatimonadales bacterium
GCTGCTGGCGGGATGCGCGGCGACGACGCCCTCGCCCCCGACCCCGGAGGAGCACCTGGTGGTGCTCAACGCGGGCGACGCCACCATCACCATCCTCCCGCTCTCGAGCCCCCATTCCCCGGTCACGGTCCATCTGGGGCCGATCGGCGGGACGCCGTACGCGCTTGCGGCCCGCGGCTCGCAGGGCCTGGTGACCAGCGGCGCCGGGAGCACCGTTGCGCTGGTGGATCTCGGCGCCCCCCAGTCGGTCCTGGTGTTCGGGCTCGCGGAAGACGCCGGCGCCACCGGGGTCGCCTTCGTGAACGACACCATCGCCTACATCGCGAACCCGTTCACCAACAGAGTCACCCGGCTCAACATCCGCCAGGGCGACACCACCAGCATCGCGGTCGGGCAGACTCCGTCCGCCATCGCGGTCACCCGGGGACGGGTCTTCGTCGCCAACGCCAATCTCGATCCGGCCTGTCCACCGCTGGCCCCCTGCGTGCTGGGGCCGAGCTGGCTCACCGTGATCGATCCCGACCGCGAGATCGTGGTGGACTCGATCGCCCTGCCCGGCCCGGGCAACGCGTCGTCGATCACGGTAGGGGGCGACGGCCTCCTCTACGTGATCAGCGCGGGGCCGGGCGGTGAGGAGTCGGGGCGGCTCAGCATCGTGGACCCGGTGCTGCGCCAGGAGGTGGGCAGCTTCGCCGGGTTCGGTCCGCTGCCGGGCCAGGTTTCGTCGGACGGACGGGAGCGGCTCTTCGTGACCTCGGAGGAGCAGGGGCTGATGGAGTTCAACACCCGCACCCGCCGCCTGGTCCGAGGAGCCGGGAGCGGGATTCCGCTCCAGAGCGCGGTGGACGCCGCCGTGGGCAGCGACGGCCTGGTGTACGCGGTGGAGTCGGGCGACTGCGTCTCCGGTCCCGGCAGGATCCGGATTTTCCGTCCCGATCTCACCGAGGTTCGCATCATCCTGGTGGGCATCTGCGCCGCGGACGCCGACATCGTTCGACTGCTCCCCGACTCCTGAGCCCGGGGCCATGCCCCCTCTCACCACATCCGCCATCGTGCTCGCCACGCTCCGCTATGGCGAGACCTCCAAGATCGCCCGGCTGGCCACCCGTGACATGGGGGTGCAGAGCGTCATCGCGAAGGGCGCGCTCCGCCCCAGGAGCCGCTTCGGCACCGCGCTCCACCTGTTGAGCGAAGGGCAGGCGACCTTCTACCCGGCGCGCAGCGGCGACCTCCACACCTTGTCGCAGTTCGACGTGCGGCAAGTCCGGACCGGGCTGGCCGAGCGGATGGACCGGTTCTCCGCGGCGGCGCTGCTCTCGGAGTTGATGCTCCGGTTCGCGCCGGCCCATCCCCATCCGGAAGGGTACGATCTCTTCCGTGACGCGCTCGCGATCCTGGAGGCCGCTCCCGCAGCAGCGGTCGAGCCGATCGGGCTGCGGGCGCTCGGGCGGCTGGTGACCGCGCTGGGCTTCGGACCCGCGCTCACCGTCTGCGCCCGGGACGGCGCGTCGGTCGACCGGGAGGGGCCGGTCTGCTTCAGCCCCCAGGACGGCGGCGTGCTCTGCCCTCGCTGCGCCAGGGGCGTGGTGGGCGCCGCCCTGGGCCAGGACGATCGCGCCGACCTCGGGGCCTTCCTCGATCCTGCCGCGGAGATCCCGTCGCTGGACGACCGCCATCTCGCCGCGCACCGCCGTCTGCTGGAGCGCTACATCCGCTATCACCTGGCCGAGGGCGCCGCGCTGCCCGCGCTGGAATTCTGGATCACCCGGAGCTGGGCCGCGGCATGATCATCGGCACCGCCGGTCACATCGATCACGGAAAATCGGCGCTGGTCACCGCCCTCACCGGGCGGCCGATGGACCGGCTGGCCGAAGAGCGGCGCCGGGGCATCACCATCGACCTCAATTTCGCGCCACTCCGGCTCGAGGGCCTCCCGCCCGCCGGGATCGTGGATGTCCCCGGTCACGAAGACTTCGTGCGCACCATGGTGGCGGGCGCCTCCGGCATCGACCTGGTGATGCTGGTAGTGGATGCGGCCCAGGGACCCCAGCCCCAGACCTGGGAGCACCTCGCCATCGTCGAGCAGCTGCGGATTCCCCGGGGCATCGCGGTCATCACCAAGGCGGACCTGGCCGATCCGGAGTGGATCGAGCTGGTGGGCGGGGAGCTGATGAGCCGGCTCCAGGAGTCGCCGGTGGAGTTTGCCGGGCCTGCCGTGGTGTCCGCCGTAACCGGACAGGGAATTCCTGAGCTGCTCGCCTGGCTCCGGGACCGGATGGAGAGGGTGCCCGCACGCCCCGAGCCCGACGCCTTCCGGATGCCGATCGACCGGGTCTTTTCGCTCGCCGGAGTGGGCACGGTGGTGACCGGCACTCCCTGGTCCGGCGCGCTCCGCATCGGGGATCAGGTGCGGATTCTCCCCGAAGGGACCCCGGCCCGGGTTCGCTCCCTCGAGGCGTACGGCGAGGTGATCTCCGAGACGGCGCCCCGGGCCCGCACCGCGATCGGCCTGGCGGGCACCGATCGCGCCGCCGCGGGGCGAGGCGATGTGCTGGTCGGCGGCACCATTCCGTGGCAGGCCACCAGCGCGCTCGACGTGCGGATCGAGCTTCTGCCCGGCGCGGCGCCG
>DATCXX010000284.1:0-6612 GCA_036565615.1 Gemmatimonadales bacterium
CCCGGCCGGACGCGAAGGGGTCGGTCAGGCTTCGGCCTGCGGCCATGAGCCGGACCGGCCCCAGGGCCTTCGCGAGGGAGATTTCACCGTCGAATCCTTCGGCGCTCAGGTTGTAGCCCGCCTGAACGCTCAGGTCGAGCGGTGCGCCTTCCAGCTCCGAGAACACCGCCATGCGAGCCAGGAACTCCCACTCGTTGGGATAGCGGGGTGAGAGGGCGGAATTGGTGGCGTAGGTAAAGCCCACCATGGTCCGCATCGGGAGCCCGATCGCCATCAGGAAACTCGGAGTGTTGCTGATCTTCCGTTCCGGCGGATCGCTCCGCTCGAACCGATGCACGAAGTTGAACTGCAGCGTTCCGGTGCCGGCCACCCACCCCCCGGAGAGGTTGGGTGACCGGTCCAGCAGCGACTGGGCCCCGAGAGCACCGGGGGCGAGCACCATCAGACCGAGGGCCCAGCCACGCCTCACTGGACGATCACCTGGCCACCCATCCCCTGGTGGTTGGTGCACTGGTACGAGAAGGTGCCCGCCGAGGGGAAGCTGCGGGACACCGAGCCCATGGCCATGTTGCTGACGTTGGTCGGCGCACCGGTCGCCGTTCCGAAGGTGACGTTGTGCGCCACCCCGGAATTGTTGCTCCAGGTCACCGTTCCGTTCCGGATGATCGTGACCGTGGAGGGATTGAAGGTGTTGGTCGCGGTGCCGTAGCCGTCGTCGCTGCTGGTCATCGCGACGTTAGCCGTAGCGGCCGGATTTCCCCCGCCCGGCGGGGGCGGTGGTGGCGGCGGGGCCGGAGGCGGAGCAGTGGAATACCCTCCGCCGCAGCCGGCGAGAGCCAGGATCAGCCAGAGTCCCCGGGTGCTCGACATGGTGCCTCCTCTGATGTGCGGTCTGCCGGAGGGTAAGCGGGGCCTTGTGCACCGGTCTTGGAAACCCCAGAGCCGTTGGAAGGGTTTGACGCGGAATCTGAACAGCTGCGTGTGTCAGTCCGACACGAACGACCCGGGCCGATGCCGGCAGCTTCGCCACTAACCCGTTATACGAGAGGGAATTGCCCTTCGGGAGGATTCTGGAACGGTCTCTGCGGAGTATCCCGAGGTTCATTCGAGGGAGCCGGAGAGTGCCGGGCGCGCCGCAGCTGACCACCGTGCAGGTTCCAGGGTTCGTGATCCGGCTCGGGGTTCACCCCGGGAGCTCCGAGATCGCCCCGCACTATCACGACGATCCCACGATCTGCTATGTCCTCCGGGGCGGTTTCACCGAATACTCCCGGGGCGAGGCGGCTGACTGCGGCGCCGCGACGCTCAAGGTCATGCCCGCGGGCGAGCCCCACTCGAACCGCTTCGGCGAGGCCGAGACCCGGGGACTGCGGATCGAGGTAGACCGGAAGCGGTTCGCTGAAGTGCCCGCCATTTATCGGGTGCTGGAAGAGCGCTGGCACACCTCCGGAGGACGGGCCGCGGAGCTGGCCCACCGGATGGCGGCGGAGCTGACCGCTCCCGATTCCGCCGGGCCGATCGCGGCGGAGGGACTGGCGCTGGAGCTGCTGGTCGAGCTGGCCCGGATCGGAGCGCCCCGGGGGGAGACCAACACGCCGGCCTGGCTGATGGCGGTGGAGGAGCAGATCCGGGAGCGGTTTCGCTCCGGCGTCTCGATCGGCGAGATCGCCCGCGAGGTGGGGGTGAATCCCGCCACCCTGGCCCGGGGATACCGGCGCCACTTCGGGTGTACCGTGGGGCAGCGGATCCGGACCTTGCGGGTTATGCACGCCGCGCGCGAGCTGGCCGAAACCGCCGAGCCGCTGAGCGAGATCGCGCTCCGGGCGGGGTTCTACGATCAGAGCCACTTCACCAACGTCTTCCGCCGTACCCTGGGCGTCACCCCCTCGGCGTACCGGGCCGCCCTGCAGTAGGCAGCGCCGGTCCCTACCGGAAGTACACCTTGAGCACCGTGGCCAGCTCCTTCATCTCGAACGCATCGAACGCGTTGACATAGAGGAACCGGGTTCCCAGGTCGAGTCTCGAGCCCAGCCGGATGGTCAGGGCGGTGTGGGTCACCGCTGAACCCCGGGAGCTGGCCGGGGCGCCGTCGAGCTGCCGCACCCACTCCCGCCCCAGCCGCGCGTCGGCCTCCCAGTGCACCCGGGAGCCGAGCGCCTGGGACACCTGCAGGATCCCCTGGTGTCTCCAGTATGTCGCGGGACTGAAATACCCGCCCCGCTGCGCGGGAGCCTGGGTAAACCCGGGATCGGCGTTATAGTCGAACCCGGTTGCGGCGAATCCATATCCGATCCGGACCCAGGGCGCCGAGCTGTGCAGGACCAGGCCCACCCGCGCGTCCAGGGAGACCCGGCGATTGGGGTCGAGGCCCAGCCCGGTGTACCGTCCGGCGAGGAGAGTGGCTTCGGCGTCGAGAGGACCCGGCAGGTCCAGCAGCGCGAGGGTCAGATGGGCGAGGTTGGAGTTGGCGACCCCGCGGATCTGGCCGCCGTCCACCTCCCCCTGTACGCTGCGCCGGCTCTCTTCCACCGGCGCGCGGACGGCTCCCGCCCCGACGGCCAAGCGTTTCGACAGCCGCCATTCGAGGTCGACGTAGCCGTCCCACTGGCGCTTGCCCAGCCCGTGTACCTCGCGCACCCGGCCTCCGGCCGAGAGCGCGAGGCCGCGGTGATCGATCCGGGCGCCACCCCCGTAGCCATCGCTACCAAAGTCGGCGATTCCATCCCGGAGCTCCGAGCGTTCGTACTCCGCGAACAGCTTGAGGGATCCCAGCGCACCGGTCGTCCGGGCGAGCACCCGGCTCAGGTCGAGCTGGTTCTCCCGCCCCCGCACCATGCCCGAGATCTCCGCAGCCGAGGCGGTGGCCCGGAGCGCGGAGTCGGCAACACCGAGATACAGCGGATCAACCCGCCCCGAGAGCCGGCCTCGCGCGGAACGGAAGCGACCGCTGGCCAGCTCGGCCCGGGCCAGCTCGCCCGCGACGGCGGTGTCCTGCGGCGCCAGTGCCAGTGCCCGCTGGAGCGAAGCCACCGCCCAGTCGTGCTGGCCCAGCTGATTCGCTGCCGCACCCCGGCCTCGCAGCGCCTCGACCTGGTCGGGAGAATCGGCGAGGACCGAATCGTAGATCTGAAGCGCCCGGGCCGGTTCCCCCTTCCAGGCGAGGAGATTGGCAAGGCCGATCCGCGCTCGAGGCTCTCCCGGCAGGTGGGTCAGGGCACGGCGGTAGAGCGCCTCGGCGCGGTTCCGGGTCCGAGGAGTCCAGGAAAGCAGATCGGCATAGCCCACCAGCAGGTCGGCGCTGGTCGAGTCATATCGGAGCGCTTCGGCAAACCGCTGCGACGCCTCGGGCTGGGTGCCGGGGGACCAGCTCAGTACCCGGGCCAGTGCGCCGAGCGATGCCGGGTCTTTGGGACGGAGACTGACCGCCTTGCGCAGCAGCGCCAGGCCGCGATCGCGATCGCCGCTCCAGGCGGCATAGAGCCCCCGCTGCCGGAGCCGGGCCGGATCGGTCCCGCCCAGTGCGAGCAGCCGGTCGAGCGGAGCGATCGCGTTGCGCCACTCCCCGGTGGCCTCGAGCGCGTCCACCAGGCCGGCCAATGCCGCCTGGTCGTCGGGGCGGGCATCGAGAACCTGGCGCCAGGTCGAGGCGGCCTGCCGGAACTCGCCCGAGGCCGCGAGCTGCCGGGCGCGGGATGCCAGGCTGTCCTGGGCTGCCAGAGGACGGCTCCACCCGGCAAGGGTGAGCCCGGCGCACACGAGACCACAGAGGAGGCGACTCATGCTTCGAGCGGGGATTCGACCGGCGACCCCGCGACCGCCGCGGTGAGCTGCTGGCTGTGATGGGTCATGGTGAGCTGCTCCCCATGGCGGGGGGCGATCTCCCAGAAGAGATGCCGTGCAATCGCATCCTGGTCCGTCGGCGTGATCCGCTCGAACCGGAGTCCGTTGGCGAACCGGATCCCCTTGTCGAGCTCGAGGCGGCTGGTCCAGCGGACGCTGGCCACCGCGTGGACGGTCCGGTCGGGCAGACGGATCTCCAGATCCACGTCGGTATCCCGCACCAGGCCGGTCTCGAGGGTGATGGAGAGCCCGAACCGGTTCAGGTTTCTCGCGTAGGTCTCGGTCCAGGCGGTTACCCCCGCGCCCGCCATGCGGACCTTGAGGGGCAGATCGAGCCGCTGGGGGAATCGGTAGATGTTGCGCAGCTCCCGCCGCTTCAACGCCAGCCGGACCACCGGGACCAGGAGGTAGAGGAAGAAGAGGGCGAAGGCGACCGTGACGGCGTAGGCCCAGAGCTCGTTGGGGTCACGGGCGGCGAAGATCCGGAATCCGCCCCCGACCACCGACAGGGCGAGCAGGACCACCAGCAGGGCGTAGGGAAGCACCTGGAGGAAGGTGGCTCCCCCGCTCTTCGACTTGGGGGTCACCCGGAATTGGGCCTTCTTGACCACCAGGCCGCTCAGCGCCTGGAGCATCGATCCCAGCTTGATCAGGTTGTACCGTTCGGTCAGCACGAAGCCGGTGACGCCCCCCTGAAGCGCAATGGTGGCGATCAGGTTGAGCGCCAGGGCGGGGACGAAGTACTCGAGATACTGACCCGCATCGGTCAGCAGGGGGAACACCCCGGTGGCGATGCAGAAGACCGGAACCAGCAGGAAGAACAGCTTCTGCACGCTGGTCCAGTAGAAATAGAAGGAGGAGAGATAGGCCAGCCGCTGGCCCAGGGTCAGGCCGGCGCCCAGAACGGGCCGTTCCAGCCGGAACACCTGCATGGCGCCGAGTCCCCAGCGGTGCCACTGGGTGCGGTAGGCCTCGAAGGTCTGGGGAGCGAGCCCCCGGGCGAGGGTCCGGTTGTAATAGACCACCTCCCACCCCCGCTTCTGCAGCCGGAGGCCGGTGTGCATGTCTTCGGTCACCGTCTCGGTCGCAAAGCCGCCGATCTCCTCGAGGGCCTCGCGTCGCAGCATCGCAGGGCTGCCGCAGTACATCGCCGCGCCCAGCGCATCCTTCCCCGGCTGGATCACATTGAAGAACAGCTCCTGCTGCTGCCAGGCGGCCCGGTCCTCCCAGTCGGTGGCGTGCTGGAAGGAGTCCAGATTGTAGAAGTCCTGGTTGACCTGGACGATGGCCACCTTGGGATTCTCGAAGAAGCCGAGCAGGCGGTCGATCAGGTCGGGCTGGGGCACGTGATCCGCGTCCAGCGTGACCACGAAATCGCCCTGGCTGTGCTTCAGCGCATGATTCAGGTTCCCGGCTTTGGCGTGGGACCGGTCGGTGCGGGCCAGGTAGCGGCAGCCCAGCTCAACTGCCAGCTCCCGGACCTCGGAACGGTTGCCGTCATCCAGCAGCCAGGTGGTGTGGGGATAGTTCATGCTGACCGCGCAGACCGCGGTGTCCCGCAGCAGCGCGACCGGCTCGTTATAGGTCGGAATGAACACATCCACCGTCCGCCCCGGCAGCGCGGGGGCCGACTCGTGAATTCGCCGCCGCCAGGTGGTCAGGTAGAACAACAGGACTTCCCCGAAGCCGACCAGCTCGGCGGCAAGGAAGAGATAGAAGAACCAGACGACCGCCGGGTTCATAGTGTCGGTAGCCCGCCAGGCGAAATACCTGAGCGAGGCCACGATGGCGAGCACCATGGCGATCCGTACCGGCCATGCCGGGCCGGAAGGCTTCATTCGGGACGAGAGTGGAGACACCGGTTCCATTGGGTAAGAGCCGGTATGACCATAATCAAGACTGATGCCAGTAGATTATGCTATGACTTGTATAGAGTTACAAATGTGACTGTATCAAGATCGTACGTATGATGCGGCGGGAACGCCACTGATTGCGGTGTTCGCGTGTCACCTGGATGCTGGAATCCAGGCCCCTCGCTGCACCAGTCCGTCGAACCGGCGGAGCCGTCTCAGATCGGTCAGCGGATTGCCCTCCACCAGGAGCAGATCGGCCGGAGCGGCAACGGTGACGGTGCCCAATCCTTCGATCGCGAGGAAGCGTCCCGCCGCGCTGGTTGCGGCCTCGAGCGCCTGGTACCGGCTGAGACCCGCCTCCACCAGCTCATCCAGCTCGTCGTGCAGGCTGGTGCCCGGGGCCACGACCTGGATTCCGGCGTCCGAGCCCGCCAGCAGCGGTGCTCCCGCACGGAGCAGCTCCCCCACGAACAGCCGTCGGTTCTCGAGGATCATTGCGCGCTGTGAGGGAGGGCTCTGTTTGCTGAGCTCGCTGTAGATCGCCAGGGTGGGACAGTTCCATACTCCGGCGCCGGCCGTGAGGGTGGCGAGACCGGGATAGCGCGACGGATCGGCGTCGATCCACCCGCCGGTGCCGGCGTTCCCGGACCGGCTCACCGCCCGATCGTAGCCGGTGAGGTGCTCGATGGTGCGCTGACCCATGGCGATGGCTTCCTGAACCGGCACCGCGAAGGGCACGTGCCCGATCGGAATCATGCCGGCGGCGGCCGCCTCCGTCATGATCGCGGCGTAGGTGTCCCTGCGGAGCCGGGTGTACACCTTGAGGTAACGCCACCCCATATCGCGCTGGGCTCTCACCGCCTGTGCCGCGGCCGCCGGATTCGGCACCACCACGGTGGCGGGCCACTGGACCGGCTCG
>DATCXX010000287.1:0-2390 GCA_036565615.1 Gemmatimonadales bacterium
AGGCGCCCGCCAGCCGATGGCGTGCGAGAGTACCGGGCGGTGGGAGATCCGGCTGCACAAAGAGGTCCTCGCCCGGGCGGCGGGACTCTGAGCGCTACTGTACGACGACCCGGACGCCGCGGGGAATCCTGAACTCGAACAGCTCCCGGGCGATGGGAGCGTTGGGCCGGAGCCGGGAGAGGGTCAGGATCCGCCGGACCCCGGGCGCCTCGTCCAGCTCGATCCGCCGGGGCAGGGCATCATCGATGTCGAGCCAGAGCACCGCCCGGGAGAAATTCGCGTTGGCGGAGCGGGGCACGATCGCCACCACCTCCACCCCGCGTCCGTTCACCTCATCCTTCCGAAGCCAGGTCGCCGCGTAGCGGTCGGCCGGCCGGTCCAGCAGCCGGGCCAGCAGATTCACCCCGTAGACCGGATCGCTCTCCACCGCCATGCGAATCACCTGCCCGGGCGTGGTGCTCGGGGTGTAGATCCAGGTGTAGCGCCCGTCGATGACGATGGCTTCCTCGGGGGGATCGGAGAACCGCATGGCGAAGGCGTTCTGCCCCGACTGGTAGAGCTTGCCGGTGGTGGTGAGGGTGTCGCCCAGGCTGGCGTCCTCGATCACCTGCACGAAGTCCGCCTGCAGCGAGGTGAGCCCGCGGTAGACGCTGCTGGCGCGGCGAATGAGCGTGGTGGGGTCCTGGGCGAGGACGACGGAAGGCAAGGAGGCAAGGAGGCTCAGCAGAAGGGCCCCCGTGCCTCCGTGCCTCCGTGCCTCCGACCACCTCATGGAATCCTCCTCCCCACCACCGCCGCGATCCCCCGCAGCTCCTCCATCAGCAGGGCGAACTGCTCGGGGTAGAGGCTCTGGGCGCCGTCGGAGAGCGCTTCATCCGGATGGGCGTGGACCTCGATCAGCAGCCCATCGGCCCCGGCGGCGACTGCGGCGCGCGCCATGGCGGGCACCAATGCGCGCTTGCCGGTGCCATGGCTCGGGTCCGCCAGAATGGGGAGATGGGACAGCGATTTCACCGCGGGTATGGCGCTCAAATCGAGAAGATTCCTGGTGGAGGGATCCGCGCCCCGGATGCCGCGCTCGCAGAGAATGACGTCCGGATTCCCCTCCGACAGCACATACTCCGCCGAGAGGAGCAGATCCGCCAGGCTGGCGGACATCCCCCGCTTGAGCAGCACCGGTTTGCCGGAGCGGCCAGCCCGTTTGAGCAGGGCGTAGTTCTGCATGTTGCGGGCACCGATCTGCACGATGTCGGCGACCGACGCGACCTGTTCCAGCCCTTCTTCGTCCATCGCCTCGGTGACGATCAGCAGGCCGGTCTCCCGGCGCACCGCGGCCAGCAGCTCGAGCCCGGCCCGGCCCAGGCCCTGGAAAGCGTAGGGGGAAGTCCGCGGCTTGAACGCTCCGGCCCGGAGCGCGCCGGCCCCGGCTGCCTGCACCGCGCGCGCGGTGGCGAAGATCTGTGCTTCGCTCTCCACCGAGCAGGGGCCCGCGATCACCAGCACCTCGGGCCCGCCGATGCTCCGTCCTCCCGGCAGCGCCACCACGGTGGGCTCGGGCCGCCACTCCCGGGCCACCATCCGCCAGGGCCGGGTGATCTGGATGACCTCGTCCACCCCCGGCAGGGCGCTGAACCGGGCGGCATCGACCCGGCCGTCGTTCCCCACCACCGCGACGGCGTCGCGCTGGCCCCCTGCGATGGTCTGGGCGGTGTAGCCGAGCGAGCCGATCAGCGCGACCACCCGGTCGCGGTCGCTGCTTGATGCATCGGGGCGGAGGATGATGAGCATGGAATCGGCAATGGGCAGTAGGCAATGGGCAATAGCCCAGCCGTTCTATTGCCTATTGCCCACTGCCCAGTGCCTGTTTCTCGGAGAGTCGCACCCCGACGATGGTGGATACCCCCGGCTCCTGCATGGTCACCCCGTACACCGCATCGGCCGACTGCATGGTCCGCGGGTTATGGGTGATGACCAGGAACTGGGTGTCCTTCTTGAACTCCTCCAGCAGGGTGGTGAAGCGGCCCACGTTGGCGTCGTCCAGCGGCGCGTCCACCTCGTCCATGAGGCAGAACGGGCTCGGCTTGGTCAGGTAGATGCTGAACAACAGCGAGACCGCCACCAGGGTCCGCTCCCCGGAGGAGAGCAGGTGGATCCGCTGGGTGCGCTTGCCCCGGGGTGCGGCGTGGATGTCGATTTCGCTCTCGAGCGGATCGTCCGGGTTGGCCAGCCGGAGCTCGCACTCCCCGCCGCCGAAAAGGGTCTGGAAGACGTGGCGGAAGTGCTCCTGCACCGCGAGGAAGGTCTCCTGGAACATGAGCCGGGCGGTGCCGTCGATTTCCTTGATCGCCTGGAGCAGCGACTGGCGGGCGGCGACCAGGTCGTCCCGCTGC
>DATCXX010000295.1:0-4117 GCA_036565615.1 Gemmatimonadales bacterium
TCGGTCCGCCGGCAGGCAAGCGACGCGGAGCCGTCGGTCTTCTTCTTGATGGCGATGACAAGCGCGGAAGACGGCGGAGACGTGGAGGGCACGGGCGCCTGGGTCAGACGTGCGGGAATGCGGGATTCCAGGCGACCTCCCAGAGGAACCCGTCGGGATCGGCAAAGTAGCCGGCGTAGCCGCCCCAGTCGGTCGGCTGCCCCGGCTTCACGACCCGGCCTCCCCCCGCGTCCACGTCGGCGAGCAGCGCATCCACCTCCGCGGGGGAGCGCGTGTTATGCGCCAGCGCAAAGCGGGAAAACCCCGATCCTTCGGAGGACACGCCGGCATCGGCGGCCAGATCCCGGGCGGCGAACAGCGCCAGCCAGGTGCGCCCCATCTCGAAAAACGCCACGGTGGGAGGGGACTTCCGCTGGGGAAGCCGGAGCACCCCGGCATAGAACGCGATGGCGCGGGGCAGATCGGCGACGCCCAGCGTCACGAAGCTGATCCGGGGCTCCATCAGCCCGGGCCGGGGTCCGGAGTCCCGTCCAGCGCGATGTGCCCGTCGATGTGCAGCTCGGCGAGCACGCCCGGAATGCTGAGCGTGGCCCGCACCGGCAGCACCTCCCGGCCGGTCAGTGTCCCGACTTCGAGCGCGCCCGCGACCGCGTTCTCGATCTCCCGCTGCGAGGTGATCCCGAACCGCTTCAGAAATTTGCGCAGCTCGAGATTGAAGACTTCCTGATTCATGCGACCCTCCCGCGTGAGCAAGCCTCCACACGGGGCAATCTACCGCGTCCTCGCGACTCCGCTCTAGGCCGAGGGAACCAGGCCTGCCGGGACGGCGCGCAGCTGCAGGGGTGCCACCGCTTCGACGGTCAGGATCGAGGATGCCGGGCCGCCGTCGAGCCACCCCGACACCAGCAGCGGGCCGGTCCCCTGGACCGGCTCGGAGGCGGCCACAAGGACCGCGGGCGAGAGGATCGCCTCGACCAGCCCATGCTCGTCCTCCAGCAGGGCCGACTGCATGGTCCGGCCGGCTCCATCGGTCTGCTTCCGGCTGGCCACGACCATCGCGGCCAGTCGCACGTAGTGCCCCTCCTTTCCCCGCAGCCCGCTGGTGGAAACACATCCTTCCCGTTCCGCTTCGGCCCGAAGCAGCTGGATCGGGTGGCCGCTGGGGTGCATCCCCAGAAAGCGAAGCTCGTGCCGGATCCGGGCCATCCTCCGGTAGGTCTCCGCGAACTGTCCCCGGGCGTTCCGCGGCACGAACCGGTCGAGTCCCCGCACGCCCGGCTCGCGTTTCCACCGGGTGAGCAGCTCCTCGTGTGGAAAGGGATAGGCCGACCCGGAGAGGGGCGCCAAGTCGTCGCACGCTCCCGACAGGATCAGCGCTTCCAGCTCCGGAGGGGTGAGAGGAATCCGCAGCACCAGGGAGCGCAGGTCCGCCCAGGGCTGTTCCTTCACGATCCAGTCGCGATGGCGGGCGGTGAGATATTTCACCGCGCAGAGCCCCAGACGAACGGCGTCGCCTTCCAGCCGGTGCTCGATCCCGGAGCTGTTCACGTGGGGCGCGAGCAGTCGGACTCCGCAGCGCACCAGGTCCGAGGCGATGGCCCGGAGCGGGTAGTGCCCGCTGTAGCTGTTCAGCACCCCGCAGGCGAACTCCAGCGGGTGATGGGTCTTGAGCCAGGCCGCCTCCCAGGCAATGCGGGCCTGGCCCGCCGCGCGGGACTTGCTGAGGGAATCGCCGGCGAACCGTTCCAGCAGCCGCCAGACCCGCTCACCATCTCCCCGCGCCACCCCGGCGAGCGACGAGGCCACCAGGAAGCGCCGCTTGAGCGCCAGCCGCCCGGGCGTGCCGGGTGTGGAGGTGCCGAGGGTCCGCCGCAGCTCTTCCGCGGCGCCCAGCGGCCAGCCGGTCAGCGCCGAGAGAGCGGCCACCACGTCCTCGTCGAACAGCATCGTGCCGTGACTGTCGCGCAGCTGCTGGGCCAGCCGGGGGTGGGGCGGCTCCCGGGAGGTTTCGCCGTTGGCGCGGCGCAGATAATCCGCCCTCGCTTCACCCGCGCCCGGTCCGGGGCGGGCGATCGCGAGCGCGGCCATCAGGTCCGAGATCCCCCGGACCGGCAGCTGCTGCAGCAGGCCGCGGATGGCCGGGGCCTCGATCTCGAAACACCCGATGGTGTTCCCGGCCCGCAGGCTCGCCACCGTCGCCGGGTCGCCATCCGGCATGTCGAGGGGGAGCCCGATCAGGCGCCGGGCTTCGGCGTGCGCCGCCAGGGCCCGGTTATCCCGCAACTCCAGCTTGATGAGGCCGAGGCGACGGAGCGAGGCGGTATCGTATTGGGTGACCGGCACTCCCTTGGGCGTCCGCTCCAGCGGGGCGTAACAGTCCACTCGGGTCTCGGCGATCACGACTCCTCCGGAATCCACCGCGCACTGCCGCGCCAGACCGACCATCCGTTCGATCAGCGGCACCACGGCGTGGAACCGTTCCGGCAGCAACCGGGTGGGCAGTGGCCCGGACCGCTCCAGCTCCCCGCTGGGGAATCCCTGAATGAACCGGTCGATGCCGGCCGGCTCCATGCCGAAGGCCTTGAGTCCGTCCCGAAAGGCGGCCCGCCGGCCGAAGGTCTGCAGCTGGGCGACCATGGCCACCCTGCCTTCGCCGAACCGCCGGAAGATCCAGTCGAGCAGCTCGTCGCGCCGGTCCGCGGCGACCTCGAGCTCGACATCGGGAAGGTCGGTCTGCTCCGGCTGGAGGAAGGGCTCGAAGAGCAGCCCGTGGGAAACCGGATCGACTTCACTGAGCCCGAGCAGGTGGGCCACCAGCGACCCCGCGGCCGGCCCCACTCCCGCGACCCGAATTCCCTGAGTGCGGGCGTGGGTCGCGATCTCCGCGATGACGAGGAAGTACCCGGCCAGGCCGAGGCTCCGGAAGGTCCCGAGCTCCCGGGTGAGCCGCTCGGCCCGGACCCCATCGCCCGCGGGAAGTCTCCCCCGGCTCAGCTCCACCAGCGCCGCGTGGGCCGAGTCCTGGTCGGGATGATCGCCGGTGGGAAGCACCGGGGGAGCCTGGGTGAGATCGAGAGTGCACGCCTCCGCCAGCGCGAGCGACTCCTCCAGCAGATCGCGCCGCCCGGCGAATCGGCGCCCGAATTCGGCAAGGGAAAGCAGGGGCCGCCCCGACGCCGTCTCCTCGTCGAGATCGGACACGTTGCAGCGGCGGCGGATCGCGGCCAGGAGACGCCGAAGCTCCCGGTCCGCCGGGTCCAGCATCACCACGTCGGCATCGGCCACGGCACGGATCCCCGGAAGCATCGGCAGGTCGGGATCCGCGACCAGGTAGCGAACCTCGTCGGTCGACACCCCCTCGGCCAGCAGCCGGCGAATCACCTCCGGATCGTCACTCAGATAAAACAAACCGCTCGGAAACGCCTCGAGACAGCGCAAGGGATCCGGACTGGATTCGAAACCGGTGCAGCGACGGGTGGTGACGATGCGGCAAAGGCTCTCGTAGCCCCGCCGGTCCCGGGCCAGCAGGAGAAGCCGTCCCTGAAGCGCGCCGCGATCGGCCGGACCGAATCCTCCCCGGAGCTCGACGCCGGTGATTGGAGCGACCCCGCGGGCTCGAGCCGCGTGATGGAACTGGACCTGGCCGGACAGATTCTCCACGTCGGTGAGCGCCAGCGCCGGATAGCCGAGCCCGGCCGCGCGCTCCACCAGCACGTCCACCGGCGTGCAGCCGTCTCCCAGGGAATAATGACTCTTGGTATGAAGCGAAGCGTACATCCGAGCTCACGTGGACAGTGGAATCTCTAAGCACCTCGCTGAGCGAAGCGGCAAATGCAAAGAGACCCTGCCGCGGGAGTTGGGCAAGAGCCGAAAATCATCCCGCCGACTGGTTATCGGGCGGCGGGATCGGCGAGCGAGGCGAGCTCGGAAGCGGGGATGAAGTGCAGCGAATCGGAATTGACGCAGTAGCGCAGCCCGGTGGGAGGCGGGCCGTCCTCGAAGACATGGCCGAGGTGGCCGTCGCAGCGGGCACAGAGGATTTCGGTCCGTCGCATCCCGTGGCTGCGATCCTGGTGGGTGGTCACGTTCTCCTCGGCCACCGGCTGGAAGAAGCTGG